>NZ_OY781616.1:1527500-1772500 GCF_963677005.1 Maridesulfovibrio sp.
CCGGCTGTTCTGCTTCGGGCTTGGAGTCAGTATCGTCAGTCTGCTGCTGTTTTTCCGCCTCTGCCTGGCGAGCGCGCTCCATGGCCTCAGCTTCCGCTTTCTTACGGGCAGCTTCCTTTTCCACTGCTTCCTTGGCCTTCCTTTCGTCATCAGCAGCTGAAATCTCAGCATCCAGAGTATTCTTCACATCATTGGACATCTTCTTGACTTCGGAAAGACCGCGTCCAAGATTTTTGATAAGTTCAGGGAGCTTCTGGGGCCCGATAAGAATCAGGGCCACGACCAAAATAACAAGAAGTTCTGTTGAACCGATACCGAACATATTTAATCCTTGTTCATTGTGGCGGATAAACCTTGTACATACTGCAAGCCTGCACCCTGTTCCCTAAAAGGATTTGCCGCGCAGGCCCCCACACGAATTGCTGAAGTCTTGTAACCGATTTCGGAAACTTTATCTACGTATTATCCAACCCGAAATTGGCCCCGATTCAAGTTAATGTAATATTTTGGCAACATCCGGCTCTTCTGGACGAAAAAACCGGATTCCGTTCACAGCATCCAGGCCGTGAGCGGAATCCGGGTATATTTTACAGATGCGGACAGAAGTCGTCCGCAAACTTATCGGTAACTATTCCCATTCAATGGTTGCCGGCGGCTTGGAAGAGATATCCAGCACAACCCTGTTGACTCCCTTGACCTCATTGATGATCCGGTTGGACATACGGGCAAGGATATCATTGGGGATACGGCTCCAGTCCGCGGTCATGGCATCGATGCTGTCCACTATGCGCAGTGCAATGACATGCTCATAGGTACGATCATCGCCCATGACTCCGACGGTCTTAAGCGGCAGCAGCACTGCAAATCCCTGCCAGACCTTGCGGTACCAGCCGGTTGCATGCATTTCGTGCTGTACGATTTTATCTGCCTGACGCAGTATTTCAAGGCGTTCATCGGTAATGTCGCCGAGAACACGGATAGCCAGTCCCGGACCGGGGAAAGGCTGTCTCCAGATAATGTGTTCCGGAAGGCCCAGTTCATAGGCGACCTTGCGGACCTCATCCTTGAAGAGTTCACGCAGGGGCTCGACCAGGTCGAGGTCCATATCTTCGGGCAGTCCGCCCACATTGTGGTGGGACTTGATTACTGCGGAAGGGCCCTTGAATGATTCGGACTCGATAACATCGGGATAAAGGGTTCCCTGAGCAAGAAACTTGACGTCCTTGAGCGCAGTGGCTTCCTCATTGAACACGTCGATAAACGTGTAGCCGATGATCTTGCGTTTTTTCTCGGGATCCTCAACACCTTTAAGCTTATCAAGGAACAGCCTTGCAGCGTCCACGCATTTCACATTCAGGTCGAAGTGCTCTTCGAGAAATCCGATTACTTCTTCCCTTTCGTGCATGCGCAGCAGACCGTTATCCACGAAGATGCAGTGCAGTCTTTTTCCGATGGCCTTATGCAGCAGAACTGCAACAACCGTGGAATCGATTCCGCCGGAAAGTCCGAGAACAACCTTGTTGTCCCCGATCTTCTCACGCATCTCTTCAATGCTTCTTTCCACAAAGGAGGACATGGACCAGTCGGCCTGCAGTCCGGCTATTTTGAATATGAAGTTGTTTATGATTGTCGTACCGCTCTCGGTGTGAGCAACTTCCGGGTGGAACTGCAGAGCGTACATTTTCTTTTCCTCATTGGCCATGGCCGCAAAAGGAATGGACTCGGTAGTACCGCAGACCTTGAAACCTTCGGGAATTGCTTCCACACGGTCTCCGTGACTCATCCACACGGTGAGCTTGTCGGCATCGTCGATACCGTCCCAGAGAACGCAGTCACCGGATGCACAGAATTCAGCGCGACCGTATTCTCGATCAGAGGAGGAAACAACTCTTCCGCCCAGATCATTGGTCATCAGCTGCATACCGTAGCAGATGCCGAGTACGGGTACGCCCATCTCCAGCAGAGAGCGGTCAAGCTGCGGAGAATCCTTTTCCAGTACGGACGAAGGTCCGCCGGACAGAATCAGCGCTCCGGGCCTGAGTTCCTTGATTTTCCGAGGGTCCGCGTTGCAGGGGTGAATTTCGGAATACACTCCCGCCTCACGGATTCTGCGGGCAATCAGCTGTGTGAACTGGGACCCGAAATCCAGAATGATTACTTTGTTATCGTGCTGCATGACGACTCCTGAAGATTAGTAGGAATCAACCCGGTAGTTGGGAGCTTCCTTGGTAATGATTACGTCGTGGACGTGACTTTCCTTGAATCCTGCGGGAGACATGCGGGTAAACTGGGCCTTTTCAGACATTTCTGCGATGTTGGCACATCCCACATAACCCATGCCGGAACGCAGTCCGCCGATGATCTGGTAGATACTGTCGGAAACGGGTCCCTTGTAGGGAACTCTGCCGACAATACCTTCAGGAACCAGCTTGTTGGTGTCCTTCTGGAAATAACGGTCGGAGCTGCCCTTCTTCATGGCGTCAATGGAACCCATGCCGCGGTAGAGTTTGTAGCTGCGACCCTGATAAAGAACTTTTTCTCCGGGGCTTTCATCGGTTCCGGCAAACATGGAGCCCATCATGACGGTGTTGGCTCCTGCGACCAGTGCCTTGACAACATCACCGGAAAATTTGATCCCGCCGTCTCCGATAACGCATACACCGCGTTCCTGGCAGGCTCTGGCGGCTTCCATGATGGCGGTGACCTGAGGAACGCCGACTCCGGCAACAACACGGGTGGTGCAGATGGAACCGGGGCCGATACCGACCTTAACGGCATTTACACCGGCATCAATCAGAGCCATTGCGCCGTCATAGGTTGCGATGTTGCCGCCGATGATCTGGGTATCCGGAAAACATGAACGCAGTTCGCGGATGGCGTCCAGAATTCCTTTGGAATGTCCGTGAGCGGAGTCAAGGGTAAGAAAGTCGACACCGGCCTGGACAAGAGCGGAGCTTCTGTCCATCAGGTCACGTCCGACGCCGATAGCCGCACCCACGCGAAGCCTGCCCTGAGAATCCTTGGCAGCGTTGGGGTATTTCTTGACCTTGTCGATATCCTTGATGGTGATCAGACCGGTCAGCTTGTTTTCCTCATCAACAACCAGCAGTTTTTCGATGCGGTTGGTGTGCAGATGCCTTTTGGCCTCTTCGGAGGAAATCCCTTTCTGCACGGTGATCAGGTTGCGGCTGGTCATCACCTCGGAAATGGGTGTGTTGCGGTCAGTGATGAAACGAACGTCGCGGTTGGTTATGATGCCGACAAGATGATCTCCCTTTACAACCGGGAAACCGGAAATCTTGAACTCGGCCATAAGGTCGAGAGCCTTGCCTACGGTGTCATCGGGATGCACAGTGATCGGATCGGTGACCATTCCGGATTCGGACTTCTTGACCCTTTCAACTTCGCGCACCTGATTGCGGATGCTCATATTCTTGTGGACTACGCCGACGCCGCCGTGGCGGGCCATCTGAATAGCCATCATGGACTCGGTAACGGTATCCATGGCGGCACTTACAAGGGGAATTCCGAGGGTGATTTCCTCGGTGAGTTTGGCGGAAACGTCCACCTGATCGGGAAGAACTTCCGAATAGGCGGGCAAAAGCAGAACATCGTCAAAAGTCAGAGCCTGACCTACTACCTTTTCCATGTTGCCCTCTCAAAAGGATTTGAAATATTATCTAAAAGAAAAGAGAAATCATTAGATAGATGATTCCTCTCAAGGCTTAAGCCCGGTCTTCCGGCGGTCAACAGGACTCGCTGCCGTCAGCTTCATTCGGGTTCTGGCAGGTACTTCCCTGCCGGGATTTTCAATCTGTATTGAACAGAGTATATACTTTTTCGCGCCGGACTCAAGGCCGGAACGGAAAAGATATTTAAAAGTGTTCGGCCCCGCATATTTGCGGGGCCGAGTTTTGTCAACAATTAACTTTTCGTTAGAGTCCGAGGTACGCCTTCTTTATGTCCTCGTTCGCCAGCAGATTCTCGCTGCTGTCGGAGAGCGTAATCTCCCCGTTTTCCATGACATAACCCCTGTGCGCAGTCTTCAGCGCCAGGTTGGCATTCTGCTCTACAAGAAAAACGGTGGTCCCGCTCTCCTCATTAATTTTTTTAATTATTTCAAAAATCTGTCTGATGATCAACGGCGCAAGACCAAGCGAAGGTTCGTCAAGCAGCAGAAGCTTGGGACGAGCCATCAGCGCTCTTGAAATGGCCAGCATCTGCTGTTCGCCGCCGGAAAGGTTACCACCGGCCTGCCTGCGGCGTTCCCAGAGGATGGGAAACAGTTCGAAGACATGGTCCATATCTTCCTTTATCCCGGCCTTGTCATCACGCAGGAAAGCGCCCATATCCAGATTTTCGACAATAGTCAGATCGGGAAAGATGAGGCGCCCTTCCGGGACCTGCGAGATACCCATCTTAACGATATTGTCTGGTTTTTTCCTGTGAATGGGCACGCCGTTGTACAAAACCTCTCCTGACCTTGGAGGCACAACCCCGCTTATGGTCATGAGAGTTGTTGTTTTCCCGGCTCCGTTGGCACCGATCAGAGTTATGATCTCTCCCTGCTCGACTTCGATATTGATATTGCGCAGGGCCTGAATGTTTCCGTAGTAGGTATTTACGTTCTTAAGCTTAAGCATCGAGGTCTTCTCCGAGATATGCCTTGATGACAGCGGGATTCGTGCTGACTTCCTCAGGTGTACCGTGGGCTATTTCCCGTCCGTATTCCAGCACGAACAGGCGGTCCGATAGGGACATGACCATTTTCATGTCGTGCTCGATAAGCAAAACAGAAATTTTGTGTCTTTCCTTGATGGACACGATGAGTTCTTCCAGCTCCAGTGTTTCCTGCGGGTTCATACCGGCTGCAGGCTCATCAAGCAGCAGCAGGAATGGATCCGTAGCCAGGGCGCGGGCAATTTCCAGTCGGCGCTGTGCTCCATACGGAAGGTTGCGGGCCAGTTCATCCGCGAACTGTTCCAGTCCCAACTCCTTCAGCAGTTCGTAGCTTTTCAGGATAGTCTCCTGCTCCTCCCGCCTGGTACCCGGACCGCGCAGTACGGCACCGAGAAAAGTTGCTTTGGTGCGGCAATGACAACCTATCATGACATTTTCGATGACAGACATGGAAGGAAAGAGCCTGATATTCTGAAATGTACGGGCCATTCCAAGCTCGGTCACTTTATTCGGCTTACGCCCGTTGATACGGGTGAATCCTTTTCCACGTGGATCAATATTCACATCCCCGTAGGTGGGAGTATATATACCGGTAATGCAGTTGAAGAAAGTAGTCTTGCCTGCACCGTTGGGGCCTATAAGGGCCACAATCTCCCCTTCCTTCACATCAAGATCGACATCATCAAGAGCTCGCAGGCCGCCGAAGTCCTTGCAGACGCCTTTTACTTCCAGAACCGTTCTTTTTTCATTACTCATTGACGTCACCCAAAGCCTTTTTCACGGCACTGATATCTATTTTCTTTCGCACGTCACGGACAAGCCCCTGAGGCCTGAAAACCATCACCAGCACCATGGTGGCGCCGAAAATAAGCATCCTGTATTGTGAAAACTCTCTCAGATATTCCGGCATAAGAATGAGGACCAGCGCACCGAGAATAACCCCGAGGATGGATCCCATACCGCCTAGAACAACGATGGAAAGGATAATTGCCGATTCAAGAAAGGTAAACGATGCAGGGTTGATAAAGGTTGTCTTTGCGGCAAAGACAACTCCGACCATCCCGGCCCAGGTAGCACCCAGGGAGAAGGCCATGAGCTTGGTCTTCATCTTGTCAATCCCCATAGCCTGGCACGCGATTTCATCTTCGCGCAGAGCCTGCCATGCCCTGCCCACACGTGAATTTTTCAGCCGGTTGACAACAAAAATGGTGAATACGACCAAGGCCAGCATCAGGTAGTACATAAAATCAACCTGGGCGACGAATCCCTTGGCAAGCCCGAAAAATTCAGGTCTGGCAATGTTGGATATCCCGGAAGGTCCATGCGTGAACTCACCCCAGTTTTCAAGAACGAGCCTGATGATCTCCCCGAAACCGAGAGTAACGATAGCCAGATAGTCACCCCGAAGCCTGAGCACAGGAAAACCGAGCAGAATACCGCAGAATGCTCCGAGAAGAGCGCCGATAGGCAGCGCGACCCAGAAGCTGATTCCCCAGTACATGTTCATCAGGGCGTAGGAATAGGCCCCTACGGCGTAGAAGGCCACGAACCCCAGATCAAGAAGCCCTGCAAGACCGACAACAATGTTCAGCCCCAGACCAAGCACCACGTAGATGAGTGCGGAGGTCATGACGTTGACCTGATACATTGAAAAGAGTTTCGGGAATGCCAGAGCAAACAGGCTGATACCGATCAGAGCAGGCCAGTAGATTCTGGGATTGGCCAGCAGCCGGTTCATGATGGTTATTTTTTCCTTGCCGGACTCTTCCTCGGCCTTGCGCCCCTTTTCCTTGCGCTCCATCAGGAAACGCCAGACAAAAGAAAGGACAAACGCGGCCGCCCCCACATAAAGGACCCGGTCCAGATGCCAGGTAACGGACTGATCTATCGAGTTCACGAAGACCCCCATAATGGGCAGGGTCAGAAACATGAACCACAAGCCAGCCACTATTGATTTTTTCAAGCCGTCCATATCAAAATATATCCGTTTTTCTTTTTTTGGTCAGCAGAAACAGTTTCCTGCGGGCCGCATGCCCAAGACCGTTAAACCTTCTGAACAGGAGCCTTTCCGAGAAGCCCGGACGGCCTGAAGATCAGGATGAGAACCAGAAGAGCGAATGCGAAGACATCCTCATAGTCACTGGATACATACCCGGTGCAGAAACTCTCGGTCCATCCCAGAATCAATCCGCCGAGCACGGCACCGGGAACGGAACCGATACCGCCCAGAACAGCCGCGGTGAACGCTTTGATACCCGCAATGAATCCAATGTAAAAGTTGATCTGACCGATATGGGAAGCAATAAGCACGCCCCCTACTGCAGCCAGCGAAGAACCGATGACAAAAGTGGCGGAAATGACGTTGTCTACATTGATGCCGACAAGCATGGCCATTTTACGGTTCTGAGCTGTAGCACGCATCGCCTTGCCCATTCTCGTGAACTTGATGAAAAGGTTAAGAGCCACCATGACAATTGCAGCCACCACGATGATTACCAGGTCGGATGAACCGACCATTGACGCATATTTTTCGAGAAAACCGAATTCGGGAATCATGGAGGGGAAGGAAAGAAAGTCTGAAGTCTGCGCAAGCATCACGTAATTCTGCAGAAATATTGACATGCCGATGGCGGAAATAAGCGGCGAAAGTCTCGGCGCGGAGCGCAGCGGACGGTACGCTATTTTTTCAATAGTATACCCGTATGCTGCAGCATAGACTATCGCTGCCATCGTGGCCAGAATCATGATAGAGACTTCAGGAAAACCGAAACTGGTCAGAACCCCTGCTACCGTCAGCCCCACAAACGCCCCGATCATATATATTTCGCCGTGTGCGAAGTTGATCAGTTCGATAATGCCGTAAACCATGGTGTAACCGAGGGCTATAAGCGCGTATATGCTTCCTCTGGTCAGACCGCTGAAGAATAGTTCCAGAAAATATTCCATTTAAGACCCTGCTGAATCAAGACTCAGGGGACAGACCAGTGTAGGCCCGTCCCCTGAACCGGAATTACTGTGTTTTGGGAACTTGGAAGATTACTTTACTTCCACGTATTCGCCGTTTTTGACCTGGTATACGGAGAAACCTACACCGATGGCATCACCCTTGGCATCAAACTTGATTTTACCAACGGGAGTTTCAACTTCATGATTGCGGAGAGCGTCAACAATCTTGCCGTATTCGGTGGACTGAGCGAATTCAATGGCCTTCAGCAGAGCCTGGGCTGCGGAGTATGCTTCAAAGAAGAATGTTCCGGGCTCGGCGCCATAGTGGGAAGCCTTGTACTGGTCAAGAGCAACCTTGTACATGGGGTTGCCGGTGATGTCCTGAGGACCGGTTGCGTATACACCTTCAGCTGCGTCGCCGGCGATGTCGATAAAAGTCTGGGCCTTTACGCCGTCATCGGAAAGGAAGGGGATGGTCATTTTTTTCTTGCGCATCTGGATTACGATCTTGGAAGCTTCAGGATGATAACCACCGAAGATAACGCCGTCTGCACCGGAAGCCTTGATTTTCTGGACAACTGCGGAGTAATCAACTGCGCCGGGGGTTACGCCTTCGAAAAGTGCAACTTTGACACCGGCTTCTTCAACGTACTTCTTGGTCCATTCGGCAAATCCCTTACCGTAGTCACCCTTGTCGTGAATGATGGCGATGTTCTTGAGGCCGAGTTTTTCGGTAGCGAACTTGCAGGCCAGAGCGCCCTGGGCATCATCGGATGCGATGGTTCTGAAAAAGTTGGGATAGTCGCCGCTGAGAGTAAGAGCGGGGTTGGTTGCCGAGGGAGACATGCAGACCAGGTTGGCATCTTTGTAGATGGGAAGAGCTGCCTTGGTTGCGCCGGAGCATATGTGGCCGAGGATAACGGTTGCGCCGTCAGACAGCAGTTTCATGGCTGCGTTGGTGGCGAATTCGGGTTTGCACTGGTCATCCTGAGTAGAAATAACAACCTGCATTCCGTTAACTCCGCCGGCATCGTTGATTGCTTTTACAACCAGTTTTGCTGCTTCCACAGTGGGAAGTCCGTAGGAAGCGAGGTCGCCGCTTTGAGCGCCCGGAACACCGAGAATAATTGTACCTCCCGCAAATGCGGAACCGAAACTACCGATGGTGAGCATAAACGCTACCAGCAGAGTCAGCATAGAACGTTTCATCATAACACTCCTTGACTGCGTTGATTTTAGGCTTTTCGCCAGAATTCCATATTCCTCTACGTCACAGCTCGTGTCCCGAACATAAGGCACAAGATGAAACGTGAAATACCCTATCATGCGAAAGCTGAGGTTGAAAACCTCTGCTGCGGCTCAATCTTCCCAAACTCTCTTCCTGTCCTGATCCGGCAAGACGGACAAAATTCAGAGAATCACAGAATAACCGACTAAGCGCTTTCTGAATATCCGCAATTCGGCAAACTTGTCAATGATTCGCAGCAAATTGCGAATAAAACAGACGAATTTTACTTATACGTAAAAACCACTTTTTTGTTATTACAAATATGCAAACATACTATCATGTATCATCGGCAGGAGTTTACTCCTATAATCCTGCATAACTGCTGTAACCAATATCCGCATAAAAGCCGAAAACGGGAACTGAGGCTATCATCTGCTGAACAATATACGGCTCCGGACACAAAAAAACGGCCGGAGCTAATCGTACTTAACAGTACTTTAGTTTCAGCCGTTTCCAAATCGCTGCAGTTTTTTATACAAAAATGGGGACGCAAATGCGCCCCCCTAAAATCACTGTTCCTGAACAGGTTCTTTCTTAAGCTCTTCTTCCGCCCTTCTCTTCATGTCATCCGGAGATTTCGGATTCGATATGATCTGACGAAATTCATTCTCTGCGGCCTCATGTTCATGGAGATAATATTTCTTGATTATCCCTGTATTGAACCGAGCCATGGAGTCATCCGGATCAAGTGCGATAATACGGTCAAAGGCTCCGGCAGCCTCCTTGAAATTCTCGGCCTGATAATAACACATCCCGAGTCCCATGAGCGCCTGAACGTTGTCCGGTTCCTTGGTCAGAACCTTATCGAAGAAAGGTTTTGCGCGATCATAAGCCCTGATCATCATAAAGGAATTGGCCAGCTCAAGCTGGATTTCCATATTATCCGGGTCCTTGCGCATGCGGGCCATAAGTTCCCGCACATGCTTCATGGCATCCTCATTTACAGAGGCCATGCCTCCGGGCATCCCGCCCTTCCCGCCTTCCTGCTGATATTCAACCTTGTTTCCGGGATGATTCATACGGTAGGTCAGCGAAGCGATAAAAACCGTCACAAGTGAAGCTCCAAGGAGCCAGATGATGGTTTTCTGTCCGGCGGACAGGGAAAAGCCTTTCATATCAGTTCTGTTATTTATCATTATCCAGCAACTCCATCTGCCTGATGCGGCGTTCCATGGAAGCACCCTTGAACGCGATGAAGGCCAGATAACCGGCGAGTACAGCCCAAACAATAATGTTGGCGGTAAGCAGGTAGGTTTCATTATTCATATATTTATACTCCTGAATTATTAATCATTATCCCAGACCATCCGGGCGTCCAGACGACCGCTGAGTCTGATCTGACGGTAACGCACCGCCAAAAGGACAAGCCAGAACAGGCCGAACGCCGCGATATTCACAAGCAGCGTCGTCAGCATTTCCGGCTCCATCCCGCCTCCCTTGGCACCAAGCACGTTGGGATGCACGCTTCTCCAGAGTCTCGCGGAATAAAAAACGAGAGGGACATCGACAAACGCGACGACTCCAAGCACGGCACATACCAGGGAACGGCGTTCGGCAGACATGGGGGAGGTGCGCAGCACCAGATAAGCGGCATAAACAAACCACATGATAAGTGTGGTCGTCAGCCGAGGATCCCAGGTCCACCAGACATTCCAGGCCGCACGGCCCCACAGGGAACCGGTAATCAGGGCCAGACCGCTGAAGACAACTCCGATCTCGGCGGCGGCTCCGGCCATGTAATCAAACTTTATATCTCTTTTGAGCAGGTATGCCACGCTGAAGACAAAGACCACAAAAAAACTGATCATGGCCCAGGCGGCAAGCGGCATGTGGGTGTAGAATATTTTCTGTACCAGCCCCATGGTAACCTCAATGGGGGCGTACATCCAGATGAAGTACTGGCCCACGCACAAGGCTATGCCGGATATCAGTGCTGCAACTGCGAGATTCATTAAAATGCTCCGTATTTGACAATTATGTTTTCGGCCAACATCTTATTGTTCACCGCTGTATACGAAAGGAAAAAGGATCAGCCCCGCTCCGCTGAAAAGCGCCGAAGCAGCCACGATGATTCCCATCCACGATTGCGCATCCATAAGCGGAACTCCCGAAAAGACGGAAGTCATCAGCTGGATGGCCCCCAGAAGAACCGGAAGCAGCAGGGGAAAAAGAATCACCGAAAGCAGCGATTCGCGTGCAGCCTGCCCCTGGGAAATGGCTCCAAGCAGTGCACCGAGCGCCACAAGCCCCCAGTCGGAAGCAAGAAGCGTGGCAAAGAACAACGCGGGTGATCCCTTGAAATCCTGCCCGAGAAAAACAATCGTGGCCGGAAGAAAGACCAATTGCGAACAAAGCAGCAGCCCCAGTCCGGCGACACCTTTTCCCAGCCAGACCGCGTGAAGCGGAACGGGAGAGGAAAGAAGTCCCAAACGGGCCTCGTTGGCCTCCTCCATCGCGAACAGTGTATTGAAGACCAGAACCAGCCCGAAGGATGAAGCCAGCCAGAAAATGGCCGAAGCCGCCTGCGGATCCACCAGCTGTCCTGCGGGACGGGAAAGGCTGAACACGAAAATGAGCAGCAGTCCCAATAGAACGGCCTGAGTCAGCCCCTGGCCTCCGCCGATGGACAGACGCAGGTCTTTCGCTGCTATGGTCAGTCCGCGTCTAAGCATTGTCCACCCCCGCGATCGACTTGGGATCGAATTCCGATGCAGGCCCCAGATAACCGGTTTTGTGACCGGACAGGCCGAGCACGGTGTCCGCAAGCGTGCAGTCGTGATTCACGTCATGGCTTATCCAGACCACGGCGGTTCCGCTGTCCCGCAAGGAAACAATTTCATCGCGCAACAGAGTCAGCGAAGCCTGATCAAGCCCGGTTCCCGGTTCGTCCAGAAAAAGAAGTTCCGGTTCAACCAGAAAAACCCGTGCAAGGTTCAGACGCTGGGCCATGCCGCGCGAATATGATCCGGCAGGTTCCTCGGCCGCCCTTTCCAGCCCGACTCTGGCCAGCAGTTCCGCCAGCCTGTCACGGGAAGGAGACAGTCCGTACATGGATGCCCAGAAGGAAAGATTGCTCCGCCCGCTCATACGCGGGTAAATAAAGGTGGAATGTCCGAGATATGCAGTTTTTTCGGGCGCGGTAAGAATCTCCGCCGATCCGGCCGACGGTCTCGAAAGCCCGGACATGATCTTCAGGAGCGTGGTCTTACCCGCACCGTTACGTCCGACCACGAGCATTATTTCCCCGCGCCGGACATCACAACTGACATTCTTGAATATGAGCCTGGTCCCGAAGAACTTGGCTGCGTTCCGTACCTTGAGAGCTATGCTTTCACTGTTCGCCACGGTTCTCCGCCTAGCTTAAACGAGGTTTGCGGAAAGCCGCCAGACCGAAGAGGCACGTAAGCGTTCCGCCGATCCACAGCCAGTTGATCAGCGGATTGATGCTCATCTTCAGGGTCGCGTTTCCTTTTTCATCCACACTGAGCAGGGTTGCGTAAAGTTCGCTGCCGAGTCCGGGTATGACCGAAACCTCGGCAAAAGGCTGCCTGAAATTACGGTAAAGTCTGCGTTCAGGACTGAGTAAGCCCACGGGCTTTCCGTTCTCGCTGACCTCGATTATGGATGTAATGCTGGCCAGTTCAGGGGTCTGCCCTTCGACCAGCTTTTTAAATGTCATTGTATATGATCCAAGTTGGACGCTATCGCCCTGCTTGACCACAAATTCCTGTTCAACTTTGTTCGGACCGGACCAGGCAACGCCGAGAAACATAAGCGCCACCCCCAGATGCAGTCCGTAAACGCCGATGACCGAACCGGCCTTGCGCATGCCGGGCTTAAGGATAAACAGCGCGAGTATCCCGACAATTGACGCAACAGAAGCGGCACTTGTTACGAGCGCAAGCGGATTATGCAGTCCGCAGATGTAACTTACGGCCCCTGCTCCGACAAAAACACCGCCCACCAGAAAAAGTCCCTTTTTGTCCGCAACGCCTTCTTTCCAGTCAAACCAGGGGCAGACGGTGAAAAGAAGTATAAGCAGACTGAACAGAGGCAGACAGACCCTGTTATAGAATCTCGCGTCCAGCCCTACGGGGTTGGTACTCCACATCTTACTGATAACAGGCCACATGGTGCCCAGTCCTACGACCAGACCGATGCCGAGGAAAACCCAGGCGGCCATGACCAGCACGCCCTGCCTGCTGCCGAGACCGGACAGCGTCCGGAACTCCGGTCTGGGACCGAATGCCAGGACAAGCCCGATAAAGGCCAGATTGGCGAGCATGAACAGGAGCAGCGGCAGACCGACGCCGTTTTCACCGTAGGCATGCAGCGACTGCACGACTCCGGAACGGACAAGATAGGTGGCGAATATGCACAGAAGCAGCGTCAGCCCCATCAAAAAGACATTGGCACGCTGCAGCGCCCTGCGCCGAATCTGAATGATCGCCGTATGCATGAAAGCGGATGCGCTGAGCCAGGGAATGAGCGATGCGTTTTCCACCGGGTCCCAGGCCCAGTAGCCGCCCCAGCCCAATTCCATGTAGGACCACCAGCAGCCGAGTACTATACCGGCTGTAAGGAATATCCAGGCGAGAATGTTCCAGTTGCGGCAGAAGGATACCCAGGATTTTGTTTCACCGGAAACATAGGCTGCAAGGGCAAGCGCCGCCGGGCTGGTGAATCCGGCATATCCGAGAAAGAGCAACGGCGGATGAAAAATCATTCCGGGGTTGCGCAGCAGCGGATTAAGCCCGTGCCCGTCTGTAGGCGACGGAACCAGTTCGAGAAAAGGGTTGGACCAACTGGTCAGTATGAGCAGGAAAAATGCCTGAATGAGCATGTAGAACAGCCAGTAATTCAACCGGGTCTTTTCAGAAAACTCACTGAAAAGTTTCATCCGGGAAAACACAACTCCCATAACAGCTATGGAAAGCATCCAGAAAAGCAGGGAACCGTCCGCGCCGGCCCAGAAAGCCGTAACGGTGTAGAACATGGGCAGGGTGTTGTCCACGTACTCGTAAACATATTTGAATGAATAATCTCTTGAAACAAGGGCCACGGTCATAATGACGCCTGCCAGAAGCACAAAACCGGCAACAGCCATGTTGGCCCGTTCTATGAGGACCAGGACATTGCGTCTGCCGGTAAGCAGGGAAAGACATGCGTAAGCCCCTGCCCCGAGTGCCGCAAGAAGGGCAATCAGGAGCATAAGGTTGGCAAAAAGCTGCATATAATATTTACTCCATAAATGGATAAAAGCTGTTTAAAGACGGAAAACGAACCGCACGGCGGCAGGCTCGCTGATTCCGGCCGGAGACTAACCTTCCCGGTTTTTCTTCTGATACTTGGAAGGACACTTGGTTATCAGCGATGTGGCCCGGAATTCCTTGTTACCATTAACGAAATTCCCTTCCACTATTACTTCCGCCCCTTCCTTGAAGGTGTCCGGAACTGCTCCGCTGTAATCAACCCGAATGGTCCGGACTGCCTCCTTCTGATCCTCAAGATCAAAAGACACGCCGAGCCCGCCCTCCTTGGGGGCGATATTATGCGGGGCGACTTTACCGAACAGTCGGGCCTGTCCAAGCTCGCTTTCATCCATCGCAAGAGCTTCGGAAACATTGAGGAAATACACGCTGTCCTGGGATATACCCGAATAAATCAGATAGCCCAGACCACCGAGAAAAAGGATAAGGGCGGCAATATAGACGCCTTTTCCACCTTTTCTGGCCATTATAAACTCCGTACTATTTGGAAACGTCCGCCCGGACATCGTCCGTGCCGACGAGCAGTTCTTTTCGTCTGCGGCGTGCGAGTTCGCGCATGTCCACCACCTGATCGGTTTCATCGACAATCTCGCTGCCCAGTATCTCTTCCATTACGTCCTCAAGGGTCACAACCCCGGACATTCCCCCGTACTCATCAAGCACCACAAAAAGGTGCATGCGGCTTTCGAGGAATTTCACCAGCAGCTTGTCCAGAGTTATATTCTCCAGCACAAACCGGACCGGCTTCATCAATTCCGAGAGTTTGACGTCGTCATGGTCATCTGCAAGCGCTTCAAAGACCGAGCGTCTGTAAATGACACCGACAATATCCTCAGGATCATCCCCTTCATAAACAGGGATACGGCTGTGAGGCCACGCGCTGAATTTGTCGTGGGCCTCGGCAACGGTCATGTCCGCCTGAAGTGAGAAGACTACGGTCCGGGGGGTCATGATCTGCTCAACAATCTTGTCGTCCAACGACAGGATGTTGGCAATCGAGAGGGCTTCATACGGTTTGATCGCCCCGGATCTTCGGGTCAGGTTGACCATTGCTCTTATATCTTCTTCCGTGGCCTGGGGACCGGATCCTTTCCTGCTCACAAGGCGGGACATGAATCCGCAGATCCAGATTACCGGAAGGAATATATAGATTAAAATTTCCGTAGGCCGGGCGAGCGCCCTTCCCAACGGCTGACAGTAGACCACCCCTATTGTTTTGGGGAGAATCTCTGAGAAGAGTAGTATGAGGATTGTGAATCCGACGGTAAACCAGGGCAGGCTCTGCGGTCCGTAAACCGCGATCCATGCCGCACCTGCAAAGGAAGCCCCCGCAGTGTTCGCCACCGTGTTGAGAGTCAGGATAGCCGTTATCGGCCTGTCGACATTGGTACGGAGTTTGTGAAGTATCTGACCGGACTTGCGTCCTTCACGACGCAGGATTTCGATCTTGCTCCAGGGAAAGGAATAAAGAACGGCTTCGCTGACTGAACAGTAAGCGGATATAAGTGAGGCTGCACTTACAGCAAGTATTAATTCCAGCATTAATTTTTTTGTTAGGGTTGCAAAAGCACCGGTCTGTAACGGATCAGATAATCGGAGCATTACCAGAAGCCAGATAGTGGCGCAACAGAAATAGGTCTGCTCAGCCGGATTCCAGACGGTTATGGTTCAAAATAAGTCCTAAATTGAAATAATGCAATACATCACTGCATGGACATCTTTCCGGCATAGGAGGATTCGCTTGCAGATCAGGCATTCCGGCTGCTGCAGACCGGACCGGAAAATATACATTGACTCCGCAAGGCTGGACATTAGAATGTGCGCGTCATGAATACAAATTCCCACAAAGTAATTTTCAGGTTGAGCGCACTCGGCGACGTGGTCCTGACCACCGGGGTTATGGAGTACTGGGCCGAGCAATACGGGTTCTCGTTCACCGTCATAACCAGGGCGGGCAATGTGCCCGTACTGGAGAACAATCCACATATCAGCAATGTGATCGGGCTGGAAAAAAATGATCTCGGAGACCTTGCGTGGATAAGAAAATCCGGGGAAATAGCTGCCGAATACGCAGGCTGTGAACTGATTGACCTGCACTCGACTCTGCGCTCCGCAATACTCGGTGCCAGATGGAAAGGCAAAGTCACCCGGTACAGTAAATTTTCCCTTGAACGCAGGCTGTTCAAACTTACCCGCAGTCAGGGTTTGCGGAAAAAGCTTGAAAGCCTGAACGTGACTCAGCGCTACGCCGCTGCACTGAAACGCGAACCGGTTGCCGCAGAACGGCTCCGGCCCCGCATTCACCTGACCGATGCGGAAACAACCTTTGCCCGCGATCTCAAAAAGAAACTGGGATTAGATGGGAAATTCGTGGCCCTTCATCCATACGCCACCCACCCGGACAAGGCCTGGCCGCGCGAAAACTGGACCGAACTTATAAATCTGCTGGACAAAAAAGGCATCTGCAGGATCATAATCGGCAGGGATAATAATGTTTTTACGGACCATGGCAATGACCGAAATCTGACCAACAAGCTTAAGCTCCGCGAAACATGCGCAATCCTGCGCGAAGCCGAGCTGCTCGTAACCGGCGACTCCGGCCCCATGCATCTGGCCGCCGCTGTAGGAACTCCGGTCACAGCTCTTTTCGGGCCGACTTCAAAGGCCTGGGGGTTTTACCCTTCCGGTAAGCGGGATGTGATACTGGAGTCGGAAATGGACTGCCGTCCCTGCTCCCTGCACGGGAAAAACCACTGCACCAAGGACCGCAAATGCTTGCGGGATCTCTCGCCGGACATGGTCATGGCCGGGATCATGAGTCAACTGAATGTTTGATAAAAAATCAGTATAAACCGCGAGAATAAATATTTATTTTCTAGACATGACTATTAACTTAGAAAGACTTTGATTAAAGCCATATTGCGATATGGTTATTGCTTTGGCCCCACAAGGATTTCAGGCCTAAGCATCTATCTTAACATAATAATTTAAAAACAGTTAGGGATTCCAAAGGGGATTATCCCCTTTGGCCGCCGGCGGCGAAATCAAATTATCAAAAACGCGAAGCGCATCAAATGGAAAATTGATCAGTCTTTCCTTAGTTTAGCAATTTCAACGCCAGAACCGTTTCAGTTCCGGGCCGTGAGAACGGATGTAATCCGCGACAGCTCCGGGCACGTATTGCGCAACATCTCCGCCGTTTTCCCAGACCTCCCGGACCAGGGTGGAACTTATGGCAAAATCTAAATCATCAATGATGTAAATTGATTTTCCGCCATGTATCTTCCAGACATTCTCTCCGGTCCGCTCAAGTCCGGTGAATATCCGGGCCAGTTCACGGGCCATTGCGCCGTGATCGGCTTCCGCACGGCTGACGGCCACGATGTTGGCCAGTTCCGGGATTTTCCGCCAGTCTTTCCACAGGGAAAAAGTTTCAAAAGAATCCTGCCCCATGATGAAAAAAAGCTCGTCATGCGGAAAACGCGCTGCGGCCTCGGTCAGAGTATCCACGGTGTAGGTAGGACCGTCTGCCCCCATATCGATATCACAGACCTCAAGGCCGGGCCGGTTTTCCACCGCCAGCCGGACCATCTCATAACGCATTTCACAGGGAAGCATATCTTCCCTGCCCTTATGATAGGGATTGCCTGCCGGAATAAGAAGTATCCGGTCCAGCCCCAGACGATCCATGACCGCCTTGGACACATCAATATGTGTGGAATGAACGGGGTTGAAACTGCCGCCGAAAAGACCGATTTTCATAAGTTCCGTGGTTTGCCCGGTTCCTAAACGTCTGAGGGTTCCCCCTGCCGGGGAAAAACCGCCAAAGACTTCCGGACACCGGATAATGGAAGGACGGATGCGCCTGACGGACAAAATACCCGGGGGGAACATTGCAGAGTTTCCCCCGGGCCCGCCGGTATCACCGGGACACCCCGGCGTCACCTGAAAAACTAATTACGTATGTGCCAGTCTCCGAGCAGGACGAACTTGGTCGACGTAAGTTCGGTAGCTCCCATGGGACCGTAGGCATGCAGTTTGGAAGTGGAAATGCCGATTTCGGCACCAAGTCCAAGCTGTCCGCCGTCATTGAAACGGGTGGAGGCGTTTACACCGACCATGGACGCATCCACTTCGCGGATAAAACGCATGGCCCGTGCATGGTCTCTGGTCAGGATGACCTCGCTGTGGTTGGAACCGTAACGGGCGATATGTTCCTGAGCCTCATCCTGTCCGCAGACAACCTTGACGGCCAGGGTCAGGTCCAGAAACTCGCGGCCCCAGTCGTCAAATTCTGCGGCAACGGCCTTTTCTCCCAGCAGGGGCATGGCGCGGGGACAGCCTTTCAGGGTCACACCGCAGGCACTGAGCAGGGTTCCGAGCGAAGGCAGGAAATCCTCGGCAATGTCCTCATGAACAAGCAGACACTCCAGAGCGTTGCATACGCCGGGCTTCTGGACTTTCGCATTCTTGATCACATCCATGGCCTTGGGTATTTCCGCGCTCTTGTCCACGAAGATATGACAGACCCCTTTGTAATGCTTGAGAACAGGCATGGTCGCCTGCTGAACAACGGCACGGATCAGACCTTCACCGCCACGGGGAATGACCACGTCTATGTACTCGTCCATCTTGAGCAGTTCACTCACCGCCTCACGATCGGTGACCTCTACGACCTGCACCGCATCTCCGGGAAGTCCGGCCCGTTCCAAAGCCTTGCGCAGCAGTGCAGCCAGAGCAAGGTTGGAATGAATAGCCTCGGAGCCTCCGCGCAGGATGACCGCGTTTCCGGCCTTGAGGCACAGAACAGCCGCATCAACCGTAACGTTCGGTCTGGATTCGAAAATCATCATTATGACGCCCATGGGCACACGCATGCGCCCGACCATCATGCCGTTGGGACGCCTTTCCATCTTTGAAATTTCACCGACAGGATCACCCTGTGCGGCGACTTCCTCGCATCCCTTGATCATATATTCCAGCACGGATTCCGTAATTTCAAGACGCTGCAGCCGGGCGGCATCGAGCCCGTTCTTTCGGGCTGCCTCAAGGTCTTTGCGGTTTTCCGCAAAAATGAAATCCTTTTCCGCCTGCAGCAGTTCGGCGAGCTCGGTAATGGCCAGATTTCTGGCTGAGCCCTCGGCACAGGAAACCTTGCGGGAAGCCTCCCTGGCTTTGGAAGCCACTTTTTTCATTGCTTCAAAAAAACTCATTATTTCCACCTCTGGATATGTATATTAACTGAAATATCAATTTTTCCTTCATTCGACACAAAATGGCTACTAGGGATATTGCAAAAAAGTCAACTAACATTTACCACTGTCCCCGAACAGAAGCTGTTACGGCAATATACCGGGCAAAATTATTTTTCCTTTTTTTGTAACCTTTTTCAGCAGCTTTTGCATTTTTTCTGGTTTTACGGCCAGTTGCTTCGCGCTTTCGGTTTTGACCTTTTTGTCAGACTGCTTTATAAAGCGCTCTTTGACTTTCATGCAAAATTCCATCAATTCTATGGAGGCTTTCCTTTAAATGGAAGAAAACACAAACACCACTCAGGACATTCTAAGCCAGGTACACGATTCGACGCCTGATTCTCTGCACCCTTTTCTGGACTATCTCCTTAAAAACGGAAAGATAATCTCCGCCGCAATCGCTGTCATCATTCTCATCGCAGCCGGTGTTTCCGGCGTCAAGTACATGAACCAGCAGAAAAAGCTCAAGGCTGAGACTGACCTCGGGGTGATCCTCATCAAGTACAGCGGAGCCAAGCAGGCTGAAGCTCTGACCGCCTTTGAAAAAGACGCTCCCGCAGAAATGAAACCGGCGGTTATCCTCGCCACAGCCAAGGCATGGATGGATGCCGGTGATTACGCCAAGGCCGAAACCGCATGGTCTGCTATTGCAGCCGAAGCGAAAGAAATGGCACCCATCGCCGAACTGGGCAAAGCCAAGTGCGCCATGCTTTCCGGCAAGCCCGCCGATGCGGTGAAAATTCTCCAGGCTCTCAACAACGGCGGAGCCGAGGGTTATGCCCCGACCATAAACAGGATGCTCGGAGAAGCTGCCGAAACTTCTGGAAATATCCAGGTTGCCGTACAGGCATACCAGGGACTCATGGTCAGCAATCCCAACGAGCGCATGTACCTTGAGGGCAAAATCAGGGAACTCAAGGCAAAGCTTTAGAGGACCGAGACTGATTTCAGCTAGGAATCACAGGTCGGCGGCGTTCACTGGAAAGAGGGAGAGAAGAAAACCTCTTACTGCAATGCCTGGCCATACCTGTGAAGAATATGCCAAACAAATGATTTAAGGAGCACATCCATGGCTCATCCACTTCTCGCGGACAGTCCGGGCACTAAACGCCTGCTTCTCGGCAATGAAGCCATTGTCAGAGGAGCCATAGAAGCCGGTATACAGGTCGTGACCTGTTATCCCGGCACACCTTCTTCAGAGGTTCCGGACACATTCTTCCGCCTTTCTCCTGAAGGAGATTACTATTTCGAATACTCCGTCAATGAAAAGGTCGCCCTTGAGGTCGGAGGCGGCGCATCACTTGCCGGGGCAATGACCCTGACCACGATGAAACACGTTGGTGTCAACGTGGCTGCCGACCCGCTCATGACTCTTTCTTATGTCGGAACGCCCGGTGGAATGGTTCTGCTTTCCGCGGACGACCCCGGCTGCCATTCCAGCCAGAACGAGCAGGACAACCGCTATTACGCACGCATCGCCGGAATGCCCTGCATGGAACCGGCAACCGCTCAGGAAGCCAAGGACATGACCCGTGACGCGCTCACCATGTCCCGCGAAATGAGTGCGCCTTTTCTGCTCCGGACCACAACCCGCGTGAACCATCTGCGCGGTCCGGTCGAGTTCGGAAAAACGGCCAGCCCGGCCAAACCGCAGGGCTTCAAGAAAAATCCGCCTCAGTTCGTTCCCATCCCGGCATTTGCCCGGCGCATGCATATCGATCTGCTCGAAAAGCTCGAAAAGCTGCGTGAAATGTCCGAAAAATCCGTTTACAACAAAGTCAGCGGAACAGGCAGCATCGGCATAGTAGCCTCCGGCATCAGCCGGGCATATCTCGCCGACGCCCTTGCGGACACCGGACTTGCAGACAAGTTCAAAATTCTCGAACTCGGCTTCACCTACCCTCTGCCCAGCGGCATGATCACCAACTTCATCTCTTCCGTTGAAAAGGTGCTCATACTTGAAGAACTGGAACCGCTCATTGAAAATGAAGTCCGCATTCTTGCGCAGAAAAACGGAGTCAATATTGAGGTGATCGGCAAAAACAGCCCGAACCTGCCTCTCAATGACGAATATTCAACCCTCAATGTAACCTCTGCCATCTTCGAAGTTCTCGGTATGGCACAGGAAACAAAAGGGTCCTGCACCGCTGCGGAAGACCTTCCCGGAAGACCGCCGAACCTCTGTGCCGGCTGTACTCACCGGGCAGCCTACTATGCTGTAAAAAAAGTCTTCGGCCCGGATGCGGTCTGTTCTTCGGATATCGGCTGCTACACTCTCGGGATTCTTCCTCCCCTGAACGCAGCGGATTTTCTGCTCTGCATGGGCTCGTCCATTTCTGCAGGCTCGGGAGCGGCAATGGCCGCAGGCCAGACAGTGGTCGGATTCATCGGGGACTCCACATTTTTCCATTCCGGAATAACCGGTCTGGTCAACGCGGTATTCAACAGGCATAATATCCTGCTGGTGATCCTTGACAACTCCACCACGGCCATGACCGGGCACCAACCCAACCCCGGCGTGGAAACCACTGCACTCGGCTCCAACCCGGCCCAGATTGATATCGAAGCCATTGTCAGAGGATGCGGGGTAACCGAAGTCCGCACCGTAAGTCCGCTGAATCAGAAAGCCATCACCGGAGCTCTTGAAGAGCTTAAGGAAATGGCCGGAGTACGCGTTCTGGTCGCCAAAGACCCCTGTCCGCTGTTCGCACGCCGTACACTAGGCAAGAAACCCGTTCGTACCGCGTACGTTGAAAACCAGAGCGAAGAAGTTCTCAAGGTAATGGAAGAACTGGCCTGTCCCGCTTTTGAAAAGACCGAGGCAGGAGTGGAAATAAACGAGATTCTTTGCTCCGGCTGCATGCTCTGTCTGCAGCTGACCAAGGACATCAAAGCCCGGAAAAGGAGCAGCTAATGAGTACAAGGTTGCGTATATTCATGACCGGGGTGGGCGGACAGGGAACCCTTACCGCCACCAACCTGCTTGCGCAGGCTGTTCTTGACAGCGGCACAGATGTCACTGCCGGGGAAATTCACGGCATGGCCCAGCGCGGCGGAGTTGTTGAATCCACTCTCCTCATCGGCCTGGCCTCACCCAAAATAGGTCATGGCGAAGCAGACATAATTCTCGGATTCGAACCGCTGGAAACACTACGGGCCCTGCCTTATCTCAGGCCCGGAGGAACAGTGCTTTCAAGTACGGAATACCTTCCTCCGCTCAGTGTATGCGCGGGAAAGGCCGAAAACACTCCCCTTGAAACAATCAAGGAAAAGGTTGCGGCCCGTGCCGGAAAAGCATACTACCTGCCCTGCCAATCACTGGGTTTGGAAGCCGGAGCGGTCCAAAGCGGAAACATCGCCATGCTCGGAGCACTCTGTGCCACCGGAGGCATTCCGCTCAAACCGGAACAACTGGCTGAAACAATAAAAAAAGCCATGAAGCCCAAAATAGCCGACATCAACCTCCGCGCACTGGAGCTTGGGGTCAAGGCAGTATCATAATTATCCGATCAGTCGACAGCCGCATACAAATGCGGCTGTCGACATTGCAGATAATTCAGTCGTAGTTTAAAATGCCGGGCAGCATTATTATGTCGGCATCTTTTTAGGCCGGAACCACGGACCTCCCGAACAACGGGATAATCAGCACATGCTGAAACAGAAAACAGCCTGGACGGCGTGAGTAATAAAATGAGTATGAAAGGACTGCAGGAACGCGTGGAAAACATTTATCTTTCGACTTTGAGTGAAATTCTTGATTCTATAGCTCCCCATCATGACCTGGAGCCGAGCCTCAATGCGATTCTTCAAGTCCTGTCCAAGGACCTCAACTTTCCGCGTGTTTTCCTTGCCATCATGGACACCGAGTCGGAAAGGCTGAAACTTTCCATAACCCACAGCCCGGCCAAGGACTATTCTGTCACCTATCAGCCGGGCAAAGGCGTTATCGGCCGGGTATACGAGTCCGGAGAATCCGTCGTCATTCCCAGAATGGCAGACGACAACGAACTCATAAACAAGGCCTTCAGCAGGTCGGAAGAAGAACTCAGGACTTCCTCCTACATCTGCGTACCGATAAAAACCACCGACTCGGACGGAAATCAGGAAGTTCTCGGCACACTGAGTGTTGATTCACCGGTACTGCCCATGGACCACCTGCTTGAACACCAGCATTTCCTTGAAGTAGTGGCCGCCCTGATCTCAAATCAGGTCTCCCGGCTGCAGGAAGAAATGTCACTGCAGGCTCAACTCCTGTCACAGGGGATGATGCCCGGAAGCGCGGACGCCCCTCCGCCGTCAGATTTCGTGGCCACATCAAAAAGCATGAAACAGGTGCTCAGGCAGGCCCGTCAGGTAGGCCCCAGCCGGGCCACCGCACTGCTTAGAGGCGAATCCGGCACCGGCAAGGAACTGCTTGCCGAAGCAATCCACGGATGCAGCCCCAGAAGAGATAAGCCGCTTGTCAAACTCAACTGTGCGGCTCTTCCCGCAGAACTGGTTGAAAGCGAACTCTTCGGACACCAGAAAGGCGCGTTCACCGGTGCATACCAGAACAAACGCGGCCTCTTTGAAGTCGCCAACAACGGCACCCTCTTTCTTGATGAAATAGGCGAATTATCCATGGATGCCCAGGCCAAGGTGCTGCGGGCAATTCAGGAAAAGGAAATCCAGCGTGTAGGTTCCGAACAGCCGATCACTGTTGACGTAAGGCTCATATGCGCCACCCACCAGCCGCTGGAAACCCTGCTGCGTGAAGGCAAATTCCGCGAGGACCTTTTCTACCGCATAAACGTTTTCCCCATTTTCATCCCTCCGTTGCGCGAACGGCGTGAAGATATTCTGCCCCTTGCCGAAAAATTCCTCGATGTGTTCGCCAAAGAGTATGACAAGGAAATAAAAAGAATTTCCAGCCCCGCAATAGATCTTTTCACCCAGTACCACTGGCCGGGAAACGTGCGCGAACTCAAGAACTGCATCGAACGGGCCGTGCTGATCTGCGAAGAAGAAGTAATCAGGACGTACCACCTGCCTCCGACCCTGCAGACTGCAGAGTCCACGGCAACGGATACCTCCCTGTCATTCGGTGAGGCTGTAGCAAAATTCGAGCAGGAACTGCTTGTAGATTCACTGAAGAAAGCACGCGGCAACATGCTCCAGGCCGCCAGAGACCTGCGCGTAAGCTATCGCATTGTCAACTACAAAGTTAAAAAGTACAATATCGATGTGAAAAAATACGCCGGGTCCAAAAAGAAGAAATAAAAATGAAGATGGCCATATCTGACGGAAAGGCATTCCGGTTTACCGTACACACTGCCGTCTGTATTCTGGCACTGCTGATTATTACGGGTTGTTCCGGTCGAAAAGGACCGGGGCAACCCGTTGTCATTCCATTTGACTCCGACTTCATTACAACCAACCGGACCCTGTCCGTATCCCCTGCCCTGAAAACCGACGGAAGCTCGGACCGCAGCTTTCTGTCCATCACCCAGCAGACATATTTCTTTGAAAACAAAAATGCCACGGCCAGAGTCATGGTCCTGCTCAACCGCAAGGCTGATGTTCAGATACCCGAAATAGGACAATGGTCCACGGTCTCTACGGGAAACTGCCTGTCAAAAGAAGATGATGTGAAGTGCTTCACCGCGCACATAGACTGCCACCTTGTGCGCACAACCTTCATCAGAACCGGTGAGCGCAGTCTGGCCGTAATAAAAGTCCGCAACAGAGCACGCGAACCTCAGGAACTCTGCGAGCAATGGGAGTTCGACAACCTTTCCCCGGATCAGGAAGCCATGGTGGAAGATTTCAACACCACATCCGATTCTTATTTCAGCTACAGGTAAAAGACAGTCGCCGCCGGAGGCTCTCCGGGGGCCATCCGGGGGCCGGAGAAACTTTTGCAAAAGTTTCTCCGGACTCTTCAAAACCTTTTGTTATGGCTTCGCCGCGGTCTTATCTTTCTATCCGGCATGTTTCATAAGCGGCAGATTTCGAGACAACGTTATTGATCACAGACAAAAACGCCCGTTCTCGTAAATTGTTACCCTTCTCCCGTCAACAAGTGTTGCTTTGACCAGCTTGTCTTCTGTATTGACCAGATCCCAGTGTATGGAGGAGGTGTTGAATCCTAGAGAATCCAGCATCATCCTGTCGAGAATCTCTGGCGGCCCGGAAAAGGTTCCGCCCAGCGACTGCCCGAGGGCAATGTGGCAACTGCCGTTCTCGCCACCGAAATTTTCATCCAGTATGGTCTGAGCCATGAAATGATCCATGCGGGAAATAGAGTTGTCACTGAGTGAGAATTCCCCAATCCTGCGGGCTCCAGCATCGGCTCGCAACTGATCGAGAATAAACCTTTCCCCGCCCATGGCCTTGACCCGCACGGCAATACCGTCCATGAATTCCAGCTGAACCCCGTACACATTCTTGTCCATGAAAAGGGACGGCAGGTCCGCGAAATAAACTCCGTTCACCGTCCGGTGGTCGGGGGAAACATAGACCTCGTAACCGGGAATGTTCTCCCCGGACGAGCCCATCCACCTGCGATTCTCGCCGGGGGAGAAACTCAGGTCGCACAGTTCGGACTTCATGTGTATCGACTTGATGTCCATGGATGTCAGCTGGTCAGCAATCTCACGGGTACGTCTCGCAATATTGCGCCATTCCCGGACCGGATCCGGCATATTCAGATAGCAGGCCCGCAAGAGTCTGGAGCTATATTCTTCCAGAGTGAAACCGGCGCGTGCGGCCAGTGCTTCGGTGGGATACACACATTCCGTGCGGACCATCTGCCCGCGAACCCGGCGCTTTTCGATCTCCTGCTTAAACGGACCCGACGCCTTCCTGTTCTCCATAATCGCGCGAGGGTCGACCTCGGCAAGGGCACCGACCTCCTCCGGGGCATGGATTCGGACCATTGCCGCCGCAGTTTTATACAATTCGCTTTTTCCCGGAGGATTGAACACCAACTGCCCGTAACTGGAATTTATATACAACTCCGCCTTCATGGCCGGGGTCAGCGAAGTTTCCATGACCGGATGCAGATGCCGCTCAATGAGCAGGGCAAAGAGAGCCTCGGCCAAGGGGGTTGCAAGGCGGTCATATTTCACGACCACGATGTCCATGTTTTTAAACTTAGTACCGCGCTGGCTTTCCAGGCCCCAGAGCAGGACTTTAGCGTATTCGTGAAGGTCTTCGTAGGAGATGATACTTTTCATATAAATTTTTTGTAGGATCTTGAAAAAGCCTGTTTACTGGTTACTTATCCTAATAGGTAACGCTGTTCTTAGCCAGAATTAATATTCAGGCACCGAGACTGGTCGAAAAAACTATACTTTTTTAGTATATTTTGTTTCTTTTAATGTAAATGGCGGATATGAGATTGACTTTCAATCACCTGTGAATATACACAGGATTCGCGCGGACGAGGCGGAACGGACGCAGCACAGGAATTAAAATTTCAAGTTCAATCATATACGGGGGAAGGCTATGTCTGTATCACTCAGAACAATGAAAAAAGACCAGAAAGGGGTCGTGGTTGCTGTTACTGCCAGCGGAGAACTGGGCAGAAGAATACGTGACATGGGTCTTGTTCCCGGAACGGAATTCATGGTTGTGGGCCGGGCTCCGCTGGAAGATCCTGTGGCCCTGCGTATGAAAGGATTCACCCTGACCCTGCGCAACAACGAAGCAGACTTTATTTCCGTCAAGGCGGAGGATTAGATGGGCAGGGAATATTTCGTTGCCGTATCCGGGCAGCCCAACTGCGGCAAAAGCACCATGTTCAACGCCCTGACCGGGGCAACCGCACGGGTCGGCAACTATCCGGGCATCACGGTAGACCGCACCGAAGGGCGCTACTGTGCCGAGAATTTCTGTGCAAATCTGGTGGACCTGCCCGGTACATACTCGCTGACTTCCTATTCAATGGAAGAGGTGGTGGCCCGGAATGTCATCGTCGACGAAAAACCGGACGTGGTCATCAACATGCTTGATGCCACATCTCTTGAACGGTCCCTCTACCTTGCTGTCCAGTTCATGGAAATCGGAGTCCCGGTTGTTCTCGGGCTCAACATGATGGACGAGGTCCGCAAAAAGGGAATCCGCATAGACTCCGACAAGCTTTCCAAACTAATGGGCGTACCTGTTGTAGAATGCATCGCCCGCAGAGGAGTCGGCAGGGACGAGTTGATGGGAGCTGTCAAGGAGGTCGCCGACCGGACTGACGGGAAATGGTCGCCGGTCAATATCTCATACGGTCACGACCTTGATCCGGTGATTGAGGAAATGACTGCGCTGATTACCGAAAACAATTTCATGACCGACCGCTACGATCCTCATTGGCTGGCGGTAAAATACCTTGAAGAAGATGAAATCGTAATAAAAAACGGACGCAACACAGGTCCTCTTTCCGCCGAACTGGAGCAGCGCGTCCACAAAGTGTCCGAGCATATCCAGAAGACCCTGAATACATACCCCGAAGCAGTCCTCGCCGATTATCGCTACGGTTTCATAAATTCCATCCTGAAACAGGGAGTCATCAGCCGTGAGGACGACCTGCGTTTCGATTTTTCGGACAAGGTAGATCTGGTACTGACCCACAAATTTCTCGGCCCGGTGATCATGCTGCTGACCATGTACGGCATGTTTTACGTCACGTTCACGCTCGGTGCCATTCCGCAGGGCTGGGTGGAAGACGGATTCGCGTGGCTGTCACGAACAATTGCATCCATCCTGCCGGACGGACTGCTGAAGTCCATGATCGTGTCCGGGGTAATTGACGGAGTGGGCGCGGTAATGGGTTTCACTCCGCTTATCCTGATCATGTTTTCCATGCTCGTATTTCTGGAAGACCTCGGCTACATGGCGCGTGTTTCCTACATGGTAGACAGGGTGTTCCGGATGTTCGGCCTCCACGGCATGTCCATCATGCCTTTCATCATGTCCGGCGGCCTGCCCGGCGGATGTGCTGTCCCTGGGGTCATGACCTGCCGTACCCTGCGCAGCCCCAAAGAGAGGATCGCAACAATTCTCACGGCACCGTTCATGATCTGCGGAGCCAAGACCACCGCATACATAATGCTGGTGGGAGCCTTCTACCCGGATAACGCAACCACAGTCATGTTCTGTCTGGTGCTTCTTTCATGGGTACTGGCACTTTGTTTCGGAAGACTGCTGCGCTGGACAGTCCTGCGCGGGGAGTCCACTCCGTTTGTCATGGAACTGCCGCCCTACCGCATCCCCACCCTCCACGGCGTGCTCATCCACACCTGGGACAGGGTGTGGGAATACGTGAAGAAAGCAGGAACGGTAATCCTTGCCATTTCAATTATCATGTGGGCTCTGATGACCTTTCCGCAACTGCCGAATGACAGAGTTGAGGCCTACGAAACCCAGCGTGTACATGCAATAGAACAAAGTGAGCAGTGGGATTGTTCCGCACAGGAACGAACAGACAGGCTGAATAAAATCATGAACCGCCTGACCTATGAGCAGGGCGAAGAAGCGCTCAAGCAATCCTACGCAGGACGCCTGAGCGAAACCATCTCGCCGGTCACCGATCTGGCAGGTTTTCCGTGGCAGGCAAACATTGCCTTCATCGGAGCCTTCGCAGCCAAGGAAGTTTTTGTCTCAACCATGTCCACCGCCTATTCTCTCGGAGAAGAGGACCCGGAAAACGCCCTTTCCCTGAGCGAAAAAATAGCCGCAGACAAGGCCTGGACCACCCCGGTAGTCTGGTCTGTATTCGTATTCCTGATGGTCTACGTGCCCTGCATGGTTACCGTGGCGGTCATCATCCGTGAAACAGACTGGAAATGGGGACTTTTCTCCGTCTTCGGCTCCATAGCATTCGGATATTCCCTGGCCGTGGTTATCTACCAACTGGGCTCAATGGCCGGATAACCGGACTGAATCAGAATTCCATGAAGGTCGCGTACGCGCGGCCTTTTATTTTTTCCACGCCCAAACGCCTTCGCATGCATTACAAGAAACGAAAAATACCGCTCTGCCAAGGCCTGTTCTGTATCCCGAAAAACCAAAAAAATATTATTTGATCCGCTTAGATGTGTTGACAACATAAGTGGGATGCTTATTTGTCCGTTTGTGCGGCAAGGCAAGCAGTTCTGCCCGCCTGCCGCGAATTCACGACACCGGAGAATCCATGTCTGGAAAAGAAGATAAAAACGAAATGACCGAACAGGAAAACGCTGAAACCGTAACCGGTGAAGGCGCGGAAGCGGAAAACGAAGTGACCCTTAGCGAAGACGAGCTCAAGGCTCTCTGCCGTGAACATGTCTGCCCCGGATGCGATGTTATGGGAGAAGCCAAGGAAGAGAGGCTTCGGGCGCTGGCGGAAACGGAAAACATAAAGAAAAGGCTCGCCCGCGAGACTGAGGAACTCAAGAAGTTCGCGGCGGACGCAATTCTTTCCGACCTGCTGCCTGTGCTGGATAACCTTGACCTTGCCCTTGATCATGCAAAAACGCAGGACGCATGCAAAAACTTTGTAACCGGCGTGGACATGACAAGAAAGATGTTTCTGGACACTCTTGCAAAACACGGGCTCGAAGCCGTTGGTAAAGCCGGAGACGAATTCGACCCCAATTTTCATGAAGCAATGGGCATGGCGCAGTCCCCGGATCTCCCCGACGGAAGCATCGCCCAGATTATGCAGAGAGGATACGTTCTGAAAGGACGTGTCATCCGCCCTGCAAAAGTAATGGTAAACAAATTGTCCTAGATTTTTTTGCCCGGTACTTTACAAGTGGAAATAAGGCATTACTTGATAATGCAGTGAAACTGAAATTTTATCTGGAGGAAATTATATATGTCCAAAATTATCGGAATCGACCTCGGAACCACCAACTCCTGTGTTTACGTAATGGAAGGCAAAGACCCCAAATGCGTAACCAACCCCGAAGGCGGCCGCACCACCCCGTCCATCGTGGGCTTCACCGACAAGGAACGCCTCGTTGGTGAAATCGCCAAACGTCAGGCCGTAACCAACCCTGAAAAGACCGTTTTCGCCATCAAACGTCTCATGGGCCGTCAGGCAAGCTCTCCCGACGTCAAGAAATGGTCCGAACACTGCCCCTACCCCATCGTGGACGGCAAGGGCGGCGATGCATGGGTTGAAATCGGCGGCAAAAAATACAGCCCGTCCGAAATTTCCGCAATCATCCTGCAGCAGCTGAAAAAGGACGCCGAAACCTACCTCGGTGAAACAGTCTCGGAAGCGGTCATCACAGTTCCCGCATATTTCAACGACTCTCAGCGCCAGGCAACCAAAGACGCAGGACGAATCGCCGGTCTTGAAGTAAAACGTATCATCAACGAACCGACCGCAGCGTCTCTCGCTTACGGCTTCGACAAGAAAGCCAACGAAAAAATCGCTGTATTCGACCTCGGCGGCGGAACATTCGATATTTCCATTCTCGAGGTCGGCGACAATGTTGTTGAAGTACGTGCAACCAACGGCGATACCTTCCTTGGCGGTGAAGATTTCGACAACGCGGTAATCAAATATCTCGTGGACGAGTTCAAGCGTGAAAACAGCATTGACCTTTCTAAGGACCGTATGGCCCTGCAGCGCCTGAAAGAAGCCGGTGAAAAGGCCAAAAAGGAACTTTCCTCCTCCATGGAAACGGAAGTCAACCTGCCCTTCATCACCGCAGACCAGAACGGCCCCAAGCACCTTATGGTCAAGCTTTCCCGCGCCAAGCTGGAAAAACTGGTTGAAGACCTGGTGGACCGCACCAAGGCTCCCTGCCAGAAAGCTCTCAAGGACGCCGGTCTCACTGCTTCCGATATCGACGAAGTCATTCTCGTCGGCGGCATGACCCGTATGCCCCTGGTTCAGCAGAAGGTTAAGGAATTCTTCGGCAAGGAACCCAACCGTTCCGTGAACCCTGATGAAGTTGTTGCCATGGGCGCATCCATCCAGGGCGGTATCCTCGCAGGTGATGTCAAGGACGTACTGCTTCTGGACGTAACCCCGCTGTCTCTGGGTATTGAAACCATGGGCGGTGTTTTCACCAACCTTATTGAAAGGAACACCACCATCCCCACCCGCAAGAGCCAGGTGTTCACGACTGCGGCTGACAACCAGCCCTCCGTGTCCATCCACGTTCTGCAGGGTGAACGCCCCATGGCGGCAGACAACATGACCCTGGGCCGCTTTGAACTGACCGGGCTTCCCGCAGCACCCCGCGGCGTACCGCAGATCGAAGTTACCTTTGATATCGACGCCAACGGCATTGTCAACGTATCCGCCAAGGATATGGGCACCGGCAAGGAACAGTCCATCCGGATCACTGCTTCCAGCGGCCTGTCCGAAGACGATATCGAAAGAATGGTCAAGGATGCTGAAGCACATGCCGATGATGACAAGAAGAAGCAGGAACTCATCGAAGCACGCAACCAGGCCGACTCGCTGATCTACACCACCGAGAAGTCTCTGCGTGAAGTTGGCGAAAATGTGGACGCCGCCCTGAAGGCTGATATCGAAACCAAGATTGAGGACCTCAAGAAAGTTCAGGACAGCGACGATCCTGATGCCATCAAGCAGGCAACCGATGCTCTTGCACAGGCTTCCCACAAGCTCGCCGAACAGCTCTACGCACAGCAGAATCAGGCCGGATCCGCCGGAGCAGAAGGTGCTGCAGGTCCCGAAGGCGCAGCAGGCTCCGCAAAGGACGATGACGATGTTGTCGATGCTGACTTCACCGAAGTTAAGAACTAATTCCAGCCAGTAAAAACACGGCCCCGGCACTTGCATGCCACGCCGGTTCGGTATAACTTTATCCGGCCTTGCCCCTGCGGCAGGGCCGGATTTTTTTATGCTTTCGGCATGCTGAGGATGATGGTCGGACCGACATGCTCCAGCATCCCAGGCAGGAAGGAATATTTTATAAATTTGAACAAACAGCCGGGACGCACTCCCCTGTTTCTGCCAATGACAACTTGTCATTCCGGCGGCGAAATCAAATCATCAAAATAAAATACCCATTTGTCCCAAGTCCTTGACGAATCCGGTTACATGATACACAAACTTCACATGAGATATTCAATGAAAAAAGATAAGACTGTGCGTCTGTTACCGCAGATTTGCATCCTGTTCATGCTGGCCTTGTTCGCCACGGCCGGAGCAGGCTGCGTTGGTCTGCAGAAGCCCCAGGTCAAATCTCCATCTATTTCAGTAGACATGCTGCCGACCCCTGAACTTGTTCAGAAGGCTGACCAGGCATGGCAGAAAAAGGACTACGTAACCAGCGAACTCTTCTACACGAGACTGCTGGAACGAAAAGATATTCCCGCCAATGCGGTTCTTCCGGCCACCGAACGACTGGCCGTGAGTTCTTTCAAATCGGGCCATTATCATGAAGCCGAAGCCCGGCTTGAACAATGGAAAAAACTTTCCCCGGAAGCGACATCCTCCCCCGAATGGCAACAGCTCTATTATGAAACGCTGACTGCCACAAAGGCAACGGACAGATTGCGCGCTCACCTTTCCGCAACCATGGAAGATCCTTTTCTGCCATGGGCGGTAAGGTCCGCATCCGGAAAACGTCTTTCTTCCATGGCACAGAATGCCGAATCTCTCACGGCCCTTGAGCGCCTTTATGCCATTGCCCCGGATGCAAACGGCCAGAAGGAGCTTGAACACTGGTTTACTGAAGGACTCGCCGATAAATCGGATGCGGAACTTGCTTCCTTATCAGGAATGATTCCGTCCGGGTCGGGGCTGAAATTTCCATACGAACTGATCAGCTTTGAACAGGCTGTCCGCAAGGCACAGGCCAAGGAATACTGGCCCATGTCCTGGCGTACTATGACCGGTATAATCCAGAACGGACAGATCGAAGATAAAACATGGTTCAGCGGTATTGTTGCCGAACTTGAAGGCAAATACGGCATACCGCGTGTAGGCATAACCCTTATCCTGCCCATTTCCGGACGCTTTCAGGAATACGGCTGGAAAATTATCCGGGGTGCCGGAGCCGCACAATGGGAGATGACCAAAGCCGGTCTGGACATTGACGTGCAGGTAATCAACACCGAATCTCCGGGATGGATTGAGAAGGTCAAAAACATGCCTCCGTGGTACACTGTGATCGGAGGACCCATCAGCGTCACTGCCTTCAAGGAACTTGAACAGGCCGGAATATATACCGACAAGGTTACCTTTTCTTTTCTGGCCAAACCCGGCAATCTTGAAGAGGGTAAGGATGCCTGGAGATTTTTTTCAAGCCCGGAAGACCAGATTCGCTCTACCCTCAATCTTGCTGTTGATGACCTCGGGATCACCAATTTCGCAATCCTGTATCCGCAGGAAAAATTCGGGCGGAAGATGTCCCGTATTTTCTTTGACCTGGCATCCGAACGCGGAGCGAAAATCACCGGCATGGAATCCTACCCCCCCAGCGACTTTCCCAAATGGGGCAAGATTGTAGGCAAACTGGTCCGGGCTCCGGAGAAAAAGGCCCAGAACATTGCCGAGGGGCTGGGTGAAGACGCTCCCCTGCCGGAACCGGACTTCGGGGCTGTATTCATTCCCGACACCTGGCATCAGGCACAGCTGCTGATTCCCCACTTCTTTTTCCATGAAGCCGACACACTGGTCTTCCTCGGTCCAGAACTGTGGAGCCAGGCGCTGAACTCCGCCCGCGATGTGGAAGCTCAGAACCTCAAGCTGACCGTTGCACCCGGAGCATGGTGGGCAGCTAGTGACGGGGCTGAAAGGCTTAAGGAAGCAATGAACGAGGAAGGACTCGGTACTCCTGATTTCTGGATTGCACTGGGGTATGACTTTGTCCGTTTTGCCGGAAGGCTCGGAACATTTTCCACGGGCTGGACACCGGAGACGGTCAACAGCAGGATCGCAGAGGCTCAGCACATGGATTTCAGTCTTGCTCCGATCAGTTGGACCAAGGACGGACACGCCAGCCAGAATCTTTACCTCTTCAGGCCGGAACAGAATGGGAAAACCCGCATTGACGCATCAATCGTAAGCACGACACTTTCCCGGGCCAAGGCCAGAAGAGGAGCCCGCGTGAAGGCCTGGGAAGAAAAGCAGGAAGAGTTGAAGGCAAAACAGGAAACGGCCGGACAGTAGATTACCGGTCCTGAGAATCAGCCTGAAGCAATTAGGCGTAAGAACAGAATAAAATTAAATAATGTTTACAATATAAGGAGACCTCAATGAGTGACGACAAACTCAATCTGGAGGAAGTTGCCCGTGTGGCGCGCCTGGCCCGACTGGACCTGTCTGAAGAAAAATCAGCCCTGTTTGCCGGACAGCTGAACAACATCCTGGCCTATATGGATAAACTTAATGAAATCGATACCAGCAGCGTGGAACCGATGTTCAGCCCGGTTGAACACACTACCGTACTGCGCAAGGATGAAATAACCAAAGAACATTCAAGGGAAGAAATACTCTCCAATGCCCCGGATTCCGACGGCCAGTATTTCATTGTCCCCAGAATTGTTTAACCTGAACTTCACGGATCATAAAAATGTCCTCACTCATAGAAAAATCTCTTACAGAACTTCATGCCATGCTTATGGGCAGGGAAGTGACCGTTGTTGAAACAGTCAAAGCCTGCCTAGAAAGGATTGCTGCGACAGAACCCGAAACAAAAGCATTGCTGACAGTCTGTGCTGACGAAGCCATCAGCCTTGCTGAAAAAATGGATGCACAAGGCCCGGATTCATCCAAGCCTCTCTGGGGCGTTCCCGTTGTGATCAAGGATGTACTGACCACCAAGGGTGTTCCCACAACCTGCGGCTCCAAAATTCTTGAAGGCTTTGTCCCGTTTTATGATGCAACCGCAGTGGCAAAACTGAAAGAAGCCGGAGCAATCATCCTCGGCAAATCGAACATGGATGAATTTGCCATGGGCTCCACAACCGAAAACTCGGCCTATCAGACAACCACCAACCCCTGGGATACCGGACGCGTGCCGGGCGGTTCTTCCGGAGGTTCGGGCGCCACGATTGCCGCAGGCCAATGCTTTGCCGCACTCGGCACAGATACCGGAGGTTCCATCCGCCTGCCAGCTTCATTCTGCGGCTGCGTAGGGGTTAAGCCCACATACGGCCGTGTTTCCCGTTACGGAATGATCGCCTACGGGTCCTCTCTCGACCAGATCGGTCCCATGACCCGCACGGTAGAAGATGCCGCAAGGGTACTGAATGTCATAGGCGGGCATGACCGCCGTGACTCCACTTCCGTGGACAAACCCATGGAGGACTTTGCAGCAGCCCTGTCCGAACGCAAAGATCTTTCCGGCCTGACCATCGGCATGCCCGAAGAGTACTGGGGCGAAGGAATTTCCGAAGAGGTGTCCGAGTCCTGCCGGGCAGCTATAGCCAGGGCCGAAGAACTGGGAGCTAAAACCGTCCCGGTAAAGCTCTCCATGACCGAGTACGCTATTGCCACCTACTACATAATAGCAATGGCGGAAGCCAGCTCCAACCTTTCCCGCTTTGACGGAGTGCGTTACGGTCACCGGACTTCAGATGCCAAGGAGCTTCTGGATCTCTACACCAAATCACGTACCGAAGCTTTCGGTGATGAAGTGCAGCGCCGCATCATCATCGGCACATACGTTCTTTCCGCCGGGTACTACGATGCCTATTACCGCAAGGCCGCCCAGATACGGAGACTGCTGCGCGAAGACTTTCTCAAGGCATTCGAATCCTGCGACCTCATAGCCGGACCGGCGTGCCCTACTACGGCATTTCCGGTAGGAGAACTTACCGCTGATCCTCTGCAGATGTACCTCATGGACATTTTCACCATCTCCCTGAACCTTGTGGGGATGCCCGGAATGTCCCTGCCGGTAGGCTTCGGCAAGGATACAGGGATGCCTGTGGGGCTGCAGATAATGGCTCCGGCATTCGAAGAAAAAACAATGCTTCAGGCAGCACATGTCCTTGAACAGAATCTTCCCACGATTCCCAGAGTCAAGATCTAAGCTTCACCCGGAAAAGAAAAAACCAAAAGGCCCTGCACGAAAAAACGTGCAGGGCCTTTTTTACCGTCAGCAAATCAGACGCTAAGCGCTCATGGTCATGAAACGCACCAGCGTTGCCAGGCCTATGCAGATAAATACAACTGCAAGGCCGGTTGCAAACTTGTTCAGTCCGCCGCGCTGTTTGTCCTTGATGAATCCCCACTTCACCGCAATGCGGTAAAGCCCGGCAACAACATGCAGAACAACAAGCGGAGCAAGGACCAGATAAAAGTAAATCCACGGCCCGGATTGAATCCTATGAGCGGAACGGGCTGCGGTGATAGGCAGATCGCTGAGGACAGCCCACATATGAATGGCTCCCATTATAAGGATGAGCATAGCCGAAACAACCTGCACAACCCAAAGCCATGTATCCCTGTGTTTAAGCATTCTGGCATGCTTCCAGATGGTTTTCTGCCCTTCCAGTCTGAAAGGTATCTTGCGTGCTGCAAGATAAAAATGAAAAAGGAAAAGCAGAAAAAGAATCGGCCCGCCAATCTGGGCCATGTAATTCTTTTCATAGGTCTCAGCGATTGTATCCATAATGGACGGATTCACAATAACGCTGGAAACAAGGCTCATATGCATGAATACAAAAATGATAAGAGCCACTCCTGAAAACATCTGCAACCAATCCATGATCGCATCGCTCCTGCCCCGCCGGGCAGGAGCTACGGTAGAGTTGAAAGACATCAGCACCTCCATTAATAATTGAACTAAAATACCTCGCAACCGGTATTCAGAGACCTGCGATAATGCCCCCCGCAATGTTGTTTTGTCAATCAACTTAAACATACACCCTCGAAGATAACCGGCTGTTTTTGTGCATTCTTTCGAATTGTTTTACGTTTTTAGCAAGTGCTGCCTAAAAATACCGTTTTGAAATGATATTTCAGAGATGTTTCGCCTGTATTTATTGAAATTACACGCTGATTCTTTTGCGGACAAAGCACAGCGGCACAATAATTTATAGCCGGGGCAAATATTGTCCTGTATTTAGCTGCGCTCAATCGTTGACCAGCCTTGTTCACATGCTTAAATATATTTCCTGTCATCAAGGTATATTGCTGTTTGATTTCTCCAGTCTGATTATAAATTTCACCTCAACCGGATTGACATACGGGAGTTTACAAGACATGTTCCCACAACAAAACGTCAGGACCGAATCGGTCCTCAAAGGATTCAGATTTGAAAAATTGCCCATCCTTATTCTGCTGCTCGGAGTTCTGCTGATGAGCACGGGATGCAGAATTGAAAAAACAGACTCAGGCAGAGCCGAAAGCGCCGCAGCGGTCATGCACGGAACCGGAGGGTCGGAACAGGCAAGCCCTGCGCAGAAAAATTCCGCTGAAAATTCATCCGCAAAAGCGGTCCGGACTGCTGACGCCACAGCGCAGGAAGCCATGCGGTCAGCTGATGCGGAATTGAGTGCCGAAATTTCACAGGCGCTGGCCTCCGGAACCGGACCGCACGTGATTAAGCTGAAAAACGGCATGTCACTGCTGATCAAACAGGACAACCGCTTTCCGCTGGTTAATGTGAGGCTGTTCGTGCACGCGGGTTCCGCGTACGAAGACCCCAAGCAGGCCGGGATAAGCCATCTGCTTGAGCACATGGTATTCAAGGGCACCACTTCACGCGGCCCCGGTCAGACGGCACGGGAAATAGAATCCGTGGGCGGAGATATGAACGCCGCCACCAGCTTCGACTACACGGTATATTATGTTGAAGTTCCGGAGAAGGAATGGAAACTGGGCATGGACATAGTCACCGACATGACCTTCAACGCCGCAGTTGATCCTGAGGAACTCAAATCTGAACGGGAAGTAGTCCTCTCTGAACTCGAACGGGGAGAAGACAATCCCGGCAGCAGAATTTTCAAGACCCTGCAATCCATAGTCTGGAACGGCACAAGCTACCAATGGCCGATCATCGGATACCGGGATACGGTCAAGGGGCTCACCTCCGAAGACATCCACGCATACATCGACAGGCTCTATCAGCCGCAATCCATGCTTCTGACCGTTGTCGGTAAAATCAATCCCGAAGAGGTCGTCAAGGAAGCGGAACGCATCTGCGGCTCCATTTCAGACAAAAACCCCGTAGTCCCACCCACGAATTTCAAACTGAAATCAACAGGGTCAACTACCGTCAAGATTATTTCCGGCAAGTGGAACAAGGCATATATCGGCATCGCGTTCCCCATTCCGGGGTTGAACTCCGCCAAAACGGCCGGGCTTGAAATGCTGTGCGACCTTCTCGGCGGCGGTGAGACTTCCCGCCTGTACCGTAAGTTCAAATACGAAAAGAGAATGGTGGACAGCATCTCGGTTTCTTCGCTCACCCTTGAACGGGCGGGCATGTTGTATGTCTTTGCCACACTTGATGCGGACAAGGTTGATGAATTCTGGAAAGAACTCATGAACGAACTGTCCTCCGTAAATATAGACGAGTTCACGGACCGCGAGATGGAACGTGTAGCGCTCAACCTTGAAGACTCCCTGTTTCTTACCAAGGAAACCCTCTCCGGCCTGGCCTCGAAGCTGGGCTACTTCCAATTCTTCGAAGGCGGCCAACAGGCAGAAGAAAACTACCTCTATGACCTGCGCAACATCACCCGCGAACAACTGCAGAAACTTTATGATGAGTTTTTCGTTCCTGAAAAGCTGGCCGCCTGCATGCTGTTACCGGAAGGGACAGAAGGCGAAGCAAGGAAATTCGAAAAAACAGTAAACGAATTCTGGCCCGCCAAAAACAAATCCTCTGCCGAAAAAAGCCTCTCCGGACCGGGCAAAGCTGAAACCATAAATCTGTCCAACGGCAGCAAACTGGTATTCATCCCCGATGAAACACTCCCCTACACGGCCATATCAATGTACTGGATGGGTGGAGACTCAGACATTACCAAAGACCGGCAGGGGCTGGCTGCGCTGACAGCGCAAAGCCTGACCCGCGGGACTAAATCCATGAACGCAACGGAACTGGAAGACTTTGTCTCGGACAGGGCGGCGTCCATAGACGCAACTGCAGGACGCGAAGTTTTTGCCATAAACTCCAAGTTCCCATCCCGTTTCACCGGAGACATGCTGCCGCTTATCAAGGAGCTGATCAGCTCCCCGCGTTTCGACCCCCAGGAACTTGACCGCGCACGGCAGGACCAGATTGCCTCAATCGACCGCAAGGAAGATCGGCCCTTAAGTCTCGCGTTCAGGAATATTTTTCCATTCCTGTTCAAGGACGGATGCTATTCCTACTTCCATCTGGGCAAGCAGAAAAGGGTTGCCGAATTTACCGAAGAAGACGTCCTCGGTTACTGGAAAAAGCAGGCATCAAGGCCGTTCGTTATCGCCGTTTGCGGAGATTACGACCGTGCCGCAATTGAAAAATTTGCCCGCGCAATTGATGAAACACTTGTAAAACAGGATGATCTTGCCACACTTCCGACCGCAAACTGGGGAGACAAAAAAGAACTTACTCTGGAACTTCCGGAGCGCAATCAGGCTCACCTGATGGTCATTTTCCCGGTTCCCGGACTCTCCGACAGGGAAGCCACAGCAGGGCTTTCTCTTCTGCGAGCCACTCTTGCCGGGCAAAGCGGACTCCTGTTCCGCGATCTGCGCGACAAGCAGGGACTGGGCTACACGGTGACGGCTTTTCTCTGGCAGGCACCTGAAACAGGTTTTATGGCTTTCTACATCGGCACCAAGCCGGAACAGCTTGAACAGGCCATGAAAGGATTCGAAAATACGGTTAAAAAACTCAAGTCAAAAGACCTTCCCGAAAATGAGCTTGAGCGGGCCAGAAATATCCTTAACGGCGAGTACTTTCAGGATCATCAAAGCCTGATCTCACGCAGCCGCGAATCCGCCAGCCTTATGGTCAAAGGGTTCGAACCGGATCTGGACATCAGGATAATTGAGCAGGCCGGCCAAATGACCGGGGCACAGGTGCGGGAATTAATAAACAAATATATTAACTGGGACGGCAGATACACACTGACGGTAAAGCCCTGATACGGTTTTATCTGACTCTGCCGCCTACAATAGTGGAAGGGGAGCCTTCGCAAGGGTTCCCCTTCCATCGGCTCCATCCCTTCAAAATCTTTCAGACCAATAAAAAGAAGCTATTTCCTTCACTCCACAAAAAAATGCATTTAAGATATTGAATTTGTTGCGCTTTGCGCTTTTAATAAACTAATTTCGCCGCTGGCAGCCAAAGGCCCACTAGCCCTTAGACGAGAAGCTAGCTTCGAGTCTTAGGGATATGGAGAGCAGAGATGGATAATCCCCTTTGGAATCCTTAATAGTCTCAAATTATTACCTTGAAAGTAATTGCTGCGATCAAAAGGCCTGCGGAGCCAAGGCTATAGCCATAATAAAAAAAAGCTGCCATGCCGACAAAGGGCACAGCAGCGTTTTTGCTTTTGTATAAAAGGCTGAATCTACTCGGCCCGGAAGACTCCGGATTTACCGCCTTCCTTGTACACAAGCCTGCAGTCGGAAATAATCACATCCTTCTGAACAGCCTTGCACATATCATAAATGGTTGCTGCTGCGATCTGAACCGCAATCAGCGCTTCCATTTCCACCCCGGTCTTGCCGGTGGTACGGGCCTCGGCCTCGACTTCAATGGTCAGGTTCTTTTCGTCAACAGCAAAACGCACGTCGACATAACTCAGTGCCAGTGGATGACACAAAGGAATGAGGCGATGAGTTTCCTTTGCTCCCATGATACCTGCAAGCTTGGCTGCGGCAAAAGCATCACCTTTGGGCAGAGCCTGCTTCTGCAGCATTGAAAACGTCTTCTCATTGAGAATGACCTTGCCTCTTGCAATAGCCTTACGGACTGTATCCATCTTGCCGGACACATCAACCATAACGGCATTGCCGTCGGCATCAATGTGGGAGAACTCACTCATCTTACTCACCCATGACCTTGTCTTTGGCTTTCTTGAAAAACTTTTTCACCTTTTTGATCGGCTTCTCCTCATCAAGGGCCTCGAATTCGCGGAGAAGCTCTTCCTGCCTGCTGCTCAGACCTGTCGGTGTCGTAACCTTGACTTCAACAAGGAGATCTCCCTTGTGATTGCTGCCAAGGTACGGCATGCCCAGCCCCCGGAGCTGAAAGACCTCTCCGGACTGTGTGCCTTTGGGGATATCCATTTCCACAGGCTCATCAAGCGTGGGAATTTCGATTTTATGTCCCAGAGCGGCCTGTACGAAAGTTATTTCGGTGGAAAGGATAAGATCCTGACCCTGCCGCCTGAAGACCTTGTCCGGCTCGACAGTAATCACGACATACAGATCGCCGTGAGGTCCGCCGTTGATCCCGGCTTCACCTTCTCCGCGCAACCTCAGTCTGGAACCGTTGTCCACTCCGGCGGGTATGCGGACATTGAGATTCTTCTGCTTGCGTACATATCCGGAACCGCGACATTCACGACACGGATCGGTATTGACCCTTCCCTTGCCGTTACAGGTCGGACAGGGAACGGAAATACGAAAAAATCCCTGAGTCTGCTCGATTGACCCCCGGCCTCCGCAACGGGAACAGGTTTCCGGAGTTGAGCCGGGAGCAGCCCCGCTTCCTCCGCATGCGTCGCATGTATCTGTCACCGGGATGTCGAGCTCAACTTCGGCTCCCTTGGCCGCATCACGGAAAGAAACGGTCAGGTTGTATCGAAGGTCGGAACCGGCCTGCATGCGGTTGGCACTGCGGGCAGAGCCGAAACCGAAAATATCCCCGAAAATATCCCCGAAAGCACCGAAAATATCCTCTGAGGACTGAAAACCGCCGAAACCGCCGCCGTTCATACCCTCATGGCCGAACCTGTCGTACCGGCTCCTTTTTTCAGGGTCGCGCAGAACTTCATATGCTTCCGCAGCTTCCTTGAATTTGGATTCCGCTTCTTCGTCACCGGGGTTGCGGTCGGGATGGAATTCAAAAGCCTTCTTGCGGTAGGCTCTTTTGATTTCCCCTTCCTGAGCGTCTCTTGAAACTTCTAATACTTCGTAATAACAACGTTTTGACATGACTTATTCAGCGCCGGGCTTTTTACCGGTAGCCGTGTGGTAATCCTCCGGGAGAACCTTGCCTGCGGCAACTTCCCTGAGAGCGGTTACGATTTCTTTGTTTTTGGATTCAATAAGCGGGCTGTATCCTTCGCGGTACTGCTTCACTCTTTTAATGGCCATCTGGACGATAAGGAATCTGTTACCTACTTCAGCCAGACAATCTTCAACCGTGATTCTTGCCATGTTATCTCCAACACGATGTTTAGACCGGATCGCCGGTTATTTTCTGAGAGGAATCTGACCCTGCAGGTCTTCAAGCAGTTTATCGGATACAGGATAGTAACCGCTGCCGTCGCCAAGCGAGAGCCAGCATTGGCCGGTAGGGAGCTCCGGATCGGAGAAAAAGTCTACAGTTACAAGACTGCGCCCGTCCTCGTTCATCAGTTCAAGCTCCATGACCTTTTCAGCACTGGCCGAAAGGGTCTCCGCCGGTTCCGCCTCGAATTTTAATTCATTAAGTCGCCATAATGACATGTCAATGCCCAACAGCGGCTTTTTATCCTCGAAATTTACCCAGGTCTTGCCGTTTTTCATCCCCGTAAAGGTCTGATTGCCCTGCAGGACCCGCATGGAACCTACTTTCCCGGTTTCAATGGAAAGCACAGTGCGCTGGCGCATCTGAAAAGCTTTTTTATCGAGCTGCTCAAAATGTTCTTTGCTCAGCACGAAATTTCCCTTGCGAACAGTGGAATTGGCCAGAAAAAAATCCACAGTGCCGGAAAGCTCACATATCTCGACTTTCTCTGTTCTCTTGTCGGAAAAACCGACTTCGATATTTAGAACCTGCGATCCACGTTCCTTTACGCCGTCCGGAACAATCCCTTTTGCCGGGGTTTCCAGCAGGGAATGCAGAAGCAGGTTCACATCCCCGCTGCTGGCGATCTTCCCATTCAGTGACGCAGGAAAAGAAAAAACAAAATTTCCGTCAACTCGGTTAAGAGTCCACAGAAACGAACCGCCGTCCAAAGATATGGATGTGATATTTTCCGGTTTACCGCTCAGCAGGAGCAGATTGTAATAATGTTCGGCCGGGAATTCGCATTGCCTGACAAAACTTCCGGGAATCAGGAATAAGTCACCCTTCTCGCGGGAATTGGAAGCAAAGCGCCCTTCTCCGGACGGATTCTCAGCCCCTACGGCCACGGCCAGTTCCTGTCCACCGCCGGTGGCAATGCGTACCGCAGGAAAATCGAGTCCGTATTCAGCCTCATGCCCTTCTGCCATGCGCCCCAGATAGCGCAAAGCTTTGGCCTGTCCCAGAGCCTCCAGCAGGGCTCGCACCCTGTCGGGATCGGCTTCCGGACTTATATTCCACCCATGCTGCGCAACATCCCAGCCGTCCGCACGCCTGACCAGGGAAAAACAGTCTTTCTGCGGCAGACACACGTCCACCCGGTCAACCCGGGAGGTATCCACAACAGGCCATACAGGTTCTGCCTGCTCTACCTGCTTATCAGGCGAGTTCAAAAAAAAGGCTCCGCAGAGAATGGAAACAAGAGCCAGAAAAATAAAGAACCTTTTCAGCACAGACAGCACCCTGGAATTTGTAGACTCGCAACATTATTCAGCAATGGAGCAATTTACCAAAATAAACGCCATAAGCTTGCATGTCAACCTTTTTTAAGGCAGTATACCCCGTCTTCGGGGTCGGATATTACTCCTGCCCATATTAATCAATACTTATCTAAAATATTAACCCGATTTTTTCCATAATTAAATGGATCGGGGCGGAGTAGGATTTATGGCAAAATGGGGTAAGCTCAGTTTCGCCCAGAAAAAATGCGTTTCCACCACCGGCATGCTCATGCAGAAAACGGAAATGGTCCAAAGCGGTTCGCGAGTAGGAATTGCAGTATCAGGCGGAGTGGACAGTTTTGTCCTGATAAGAACCATGCTCATAAGGCAGGCCATCATGCCTTTCGACATTGAACTGATGGTCCTGCACGTAAACCCCGGATTCGAACCTGAAAGCCACCTGCCGCTGGCGGACTGGTGCAGGCAGAACGGAGTGGCATCCCATATTGAACTGACCGATTACGGACCGCGTGCCCACGGACCGGAAAACCGCAAAAAGTCGGCCTGCTTTTACTGCAGCAGACTGCGGCGCAAAAGGCTTTTCGAACTTTGCGCCCAGTATTCTCTTTCGCACCTTGCTCTGGGGCACACTGCAGATGATCTGGTTACTACATTTCATATGAACATGATTCAGAACGGCAGAATAGACGGCCTTTCGGCCTGCGAGCCTTTCTTCGGAGGAGAACTCCAGGTAATCCGCCCCGCTCTGATGCTGGAAAAAAAATACATCAAAGCAGCGGCAAGACAGTGGGAGCTTCCTGTATGGGCCAACAGATGCCCATCCAACAGCAACACGAAACGCAGCGAAATAAACGACTGGCTTGAGGAGGAATGGAAAAAATTCCCCGGTGCAAGAAACAATACTTTCAATGCATTGAAACGCTGGCAACTTGACTTAAATACAAAAACGACATAAAAATCTACAAATTTATAAAGCCAGTTACTCTGAAACTTTCATAAACTTCATGACAACCTGGGCTGACCTAAAATTATGCTGCTAAAAAAATATCATGTAGTCATCTTCAAAAACCCCTGCGATAACGCCCGTAAATTTCAACTCCGCGGATGGATATTTTTCTTCATCTTCGCGTTGGTGGCAGGCCTTGTAGGCGGGAACGTATTCCTCTGGAAATACTACGAAAATTATTCCAGTCTTGAAACAAACCTGGCAAGAGCGGAAAAAGCGGTACAGGAGCAGAAAGCACAGCTGCTGTCCCTTTCCCAGAAAATGCAGAATATTTCGCAGGATCTCGACCGGGTAAGAAACTTCGATTCCAAGCTGCGGGTCATGATCAATCTGGATCAGGGCAATGTCCAGAGTGTAGCCCCCAAAGGCGGTTCCACAGGAGCGGATTTCTCAAAAGACTATCTGCCCCTCTACAGACAGGAACTGCTTGTCCGCAAAATGCATGATTTCCTTACTCAGCTGAGTACCGAAGCAAAACTTGAAGAAGTCAGGCAGCAGGAAATCATACACTCGATGCGCTCCAAACAGGATGCGCTGGACGCCACCCCCTCAATCTGGCCGGCTGAAGGCTGGGTAACCTCTCCGTTCGGCTGGAGAAGCTCTCCGTTTACAGGGAAACGCGAATACCACAAGGGTATAGATATTTCGTGTCCGTTGGGAACACCTATTTACGCCCCCGCACAAGGGACAGTTTCTTTTGTCGGAACTCAGGGCGGCTACGGCAAAATGGTTAAAATCAGCCATGGAGCCAACATATCCACCCGCTACGCACATATGAAACAGCAGATGGTCAAGACCGGACAGGAAGTAACCCGCGGTGAACTTATCGGCTATGCGGGTAATACCGGCCGCTCGACCGGTCCTCACGTGCACTACGAAGTCAGACTGGGCAATGTACCGGTCAACCCCATGCGCTACATACTTAACTGAGTTGATGCAGATATGACTTTCAAGGCCCGCCGGAATGACATCCAGCGGGCCTTTTTGATGCCCCTACTCCTGCAAAAAAAGCCTTGAAAAGCGCTTCACATAATTACCCGAAAGACAGACACAAAAAAGTTTCGCATGATGCTCCACTTACCGGGATAAACCACATTCCACTATAATTCGAAGGAGCTGCATTACAGCCGGGCCTGTAAACCTTTGCTCTATGCACGGCTTGATGGTAGAACTCTCTGAAGTACGGGAACTGTTTTTGCAAGCGTTTCCGTTAAAGAGGAAAGCATGAATCTATTTAATTTCAATCCCGGTGACCTGATGAGCTTCTACCTCACCCTTTTTCGGGTGAGCATCGTGCTTTTCCTGCTCCCTTTTTTCGGCGGACAATCCATCCCCACAATGGTAAAAGCTGCCTTAACCATTGTGGTAACCGTTGCCATATGGCCCTATGTACATGTTGACGGAGCACTCATGCCTTCGAGTCCGTGGAATATTGCCATAATGATTCTTGGCGAGATGGTACTGGGACTGGTACTGGGAATATCTGTCAATGTCATGTTTTCGGCGATCCAGACCGGCGGCAACTTTATAGGTGTGCAGATGGGTTTTTCCATGGTCAACGTGCTTGACCCGCTGACCGGGACAAACGAAGCCGTTACCGCCCACTTTTTATACATGACAGCCCTGCTGGTGTTCCTTTCCCTTAACGGGCACCTCTACCTTCTCTCAGCCATGGTGGAGAGCTTCAAATATATACCTCCGGGACAACTTTTCATCTCGTCTAAGCTCACTGCCCAGATCATGACCATTTCAAAAGACCTGTTTGTGCTGGCTGTAAAGGTGGCCTCGCCAATAATCGCCTCCATATTCGTTGTTGACCTGTCGCTGGCGCTCATCAGCAAAATGGCACCGCAGATGAACGTGCTCATGCTTGGTTTTCCGCTCAAGATCATGGTCGGATTCTTTTTCCTTAGCCTGGTGTTCACCGTCCTTGCGCTATACGTCGGCGACTACGTGGTGGGGCTTCCATCGCTGCTGCTCAACATCCTCAAAGCCGGTTCACCGCCGGACCTGATGCTCGGAAACTAGGGAGGTCGACAGATGTCGAAAGACCCCAGTAAAACCGAGAAGGCGACCCCCAAGCGAATAAAAAAAGCCAGAAAAGACGGGAGTGTCGCCAAGGGAGAGGAAATGGGCAAGATAATGACCCTTATCGCCGGAGTATTCGGCTTAAGGGCTCTTGTCGACATGTACTATAATCAGTTTTATGAAATATTCAGGTGGTTCCTGACCAAGGGAATCTTTACGGAACTGGACAAAAACTCCGTATACACACTTTTTATATGGTGCTCCCAAAAACTTGCCATACTCCTGCTTCCCCTTTTTCTCTTCATAGCTTTTATCGCTTTCCTGGTGTTGCGACTGCAGGTGGGCAAGCTGTGGACCACAAAAGTATTCGAACCGAAATTTTCCAAAATGTTCAACCTGATGGCCGGCGTCAAAAGGTTGCTGTTCGACATAAAGACCCTTATTAGAATGGGCAAAAGTATCCTTATGGCCGTGATTGTGGCAATTGCTCCTTACATTGTCATCAAGCAGGAACTCCCCAATATAATCCCTCTTTTTTACTCCGATGCCCACCAACTGGCCATATTCATACTGCGTGTCGGCTATAAAATGATCACCTACGCCATGATTCCCATGATCGTTCTGGCAATAGCAGACCTCTGGTACCAGCGCTGGAACTATCAGGAAGAAATGAAAATGACCAAGGACGAGATCAAGGACGAACGCAAACAGGCGGAAGGCGACCCGCAGATCAAAGCCCAGCAGAAACAGAAAATGATGGCTGTTCTCCAGCAGCGCATGATGGCGGATGTTCCCAAGGCGGACGTGATCATAACCAACCCCACCCACTATGCCATAGCCCTGCGCTACGACGCCATGCAGGCCCCTGCTCCGCAGGTTCTGGCCAAAGGCATGAACAAGGTTGCGGAACGCATCAAGGAAGTGGCACGCGAAAACAATATCCCCATCCGCGAAAACAAGCCGTTGGCACAGGCCTTGTATAAACAGGTTGAGATCGGTGACATAATCCCGGAAGAACTGTACCAGGCTGTAGCTGCCATTCTTGCGAAACTGAACAAATTCTCACGCAAAAAAAGATAGTTACAGAAAAACTTCCGGATTCAGAATTCACCCAATCTAAAGAAATAAAGGGGTGTCAAAATCATGGCCGGAGCCAATTCCAAGACCATCAATGTAAATTACGAGAGATTTGCCAAGCAGGGAGACATTCTTCTTGCGGCCGGCGTTGTAGTAATTCTCTTCGTCATGCTGATCCCGCTGCCTACACTGTTCATAGACTTCATGCTCAGTGTCAGTATTTCACTGGGACTGGTGATTCTGGTCACATCCATGTTCATGCAGTCTCCCCTTGAATTTTCCATATTTCCATCACTGCTGCTGGTAACCACCCTGCTGCGCCTGGCCCTTAACGTGGCAACTACACGTGCCATCCTCCTGCACGGGGATGAAGGTACATCCGCAGCCGGTTCGGTTATCCAGAGCTTCGGTGAATTCGTTGTCGGCGGTAACTACCTCGTCGGTATCGTAATCTTCATGATCCTGTTCATTCTGAACAAAACGGTTATCGTTGCCGGTACAACACGTATTGCAGAAGTCGCAGCACGATTCACTCTTGACGCCATGCCCGGTAAGCAGATGGCGATTGAAGCCGACCTGAACGCCGGACTCATCGATGAAGATGAAGCCAAGGACCAGCGCACCAACCTGCGTCGTGAAGCAGACTTCTACGGAGCCATGGACGGTGCCGGCAAGTTCGTTCAGGGGGACGTAAGCGCCGGCATGATCATTACCGGCATCAACATTATCGGCGGAATCCTGATCGGTATGCTCCAGAAAGGCATGGCCTGGCAGGACGCAGCCGAAACCTACACCCTGCTGACCATCGGTGACGGTCTTGTTTCGACCATCCCTTCACTGATCATTTCAACGTCCGCCGGTATCATAGTTTCCAGAGCAGCTGCCGAAGCCAAGATGGGTGAAGAATTCATCGGACAGCTGACCTTCCATTCCAGAGCACTCAAACTCGTATCAATCATTCTTCTCATCTTCGGGATTGTTCCGGGCATGCCCACCATCCCGTTCCTCTGCCTCTCCGGGCTGGTATTCGGAGTCTCCCGCATAGGACGCGATACTGCTGCCGAACAGCAGAAGCAGGAAGAAAAGGCCCTGAAAGCCAAGGAAGAAGCTCCGTCTCTGGACAGCCCCGAAGAAGTTCAGGCCCTGCTGCCTCTGGATCAGCTGGAACTCGAAGTCGGCTACGGACTCATTCCGCTGGTGGACGAGGAACAGAGCGGCAACCTGCTCTCACGGATACGCTCCATCAGGCGTCAGTTCGCACTGGATATGGGTGTCATTATTCCGTCACTGCATCTGCGCGACAACCTGCAACTCAAGCCCGGCGAATACCGTGTACTGGTAAAAGGAAACGTGATGGCTTCTGCGGAAATCCTCATCGACCACCAGCTCGCCATGGATCCGGGAGATGCAAAACACCGCATCAAGGGTATCGAAACAGTCGAACCGGCTTTCAACCTTCCGGCCGTATGGATTCCGGACAGCCAGAAGGAAGAAGCCATGCTCGCGGGCTACACGGTCGTCGACCCCTCGACCGTTATCGCCACGCACCTGACCGAAGTATTTCGCCGCAATCTTGGAGAATTCCTCGGAAGACAGGAAACACAGGAACTGCTGGACAACCTTTCCAAGCGTGCTCCCAAGGCTGTTGAGGATCTGGTACCCAACATCCTTTCACTGGGAACGGTTCAGAAGGTACTGCAGAACCTCGTACGCGAGAACGTATCCATACGCGACCTGCTGACCATCGTTGAAGCACTGGCCGACTACGGCCCGTCCATCCACGATCCGGTTCAGCTGACCGAGTACGTACGCTCACACATGAGCAGGACCATCATCAAGCCCTACCTGGCAAGTGACGGCAGCCTGCCCATACTGACCTTCGGCCCGAATGCTGACAACCAGCTCACCGAGGCCCTCAGAGCATCGGAAGGCGGATCATTCCTGGCCCTCAACCCCGGAACGGCTCAGCAGATAATTCAGAGCATAAACGCTGCGGCCGAGAATGTACTGAATACTGACGGTCAACCGGTCATACTCTGCGCTCCCCAGCTGCGAAGCCACCTGGCACAACTGTTGGTACGCTTCTTGCCTACCGTACCAGTAATATCGCAGGCCGAGATTCCAGCAAGCGTAAGAATCATGTCTGCGGGAACAGTGGAGATCTAACCCAGTAGGTATCTGGAAAGGTTGTTATTATGCGGGTAAAAACATTCAGGGGAAAGAGCACGGCGGCAGTCTTCGCCGAGATCAAGGCCGAATTCGGTGACGATGCCGTAATCCTCAGTAACAAGACCACCGAGGAAAACGGACGCAGAATCCATGAAATCATGGTCGGCGTGGACAAACCGGAATCCGAGGTCAAAACCGGGGATACCCGAGACGAAGTCATTGATGCCGCCATGGACAGTATCCCCGACTGGAACCGGGAGTGGAATCAGATCAAGGGACACATGATGGCCCTGCTGAAACCGCAAATGAACATGAATCTCCTCGCTCCCCGCCAGCGTCTTGCACTTGAATACCTTGAAAGGGAAGGAGTGGACAACAAGGTGATACTGGACCTGTTCCAGCAACTGCGCGGGAACAAATCCAAAGCCATTCTTCCCGAACTTGAAAAGATCGCCCCGGTCCGCCCTCTGGACGGCAATTTGTGGAAAGAGAAATTTCACGCCCTGGCAGGACCGCACGGAGCCGGAAAGACTTCAACTATAATCCGCCTTGCCCTCAAGGAAAAAAGGGAGAACCCGACAGCCCGCATCTGTCTTGCCTCCGCCGATCAGGGGCAGGGAAAGGGACGACTGGTACTGCGTCATTATGCCGACCTTTCCGGACTGGATTTCAGGGAACTGGGCACCAGAGAGGATTTTGCAAGGCTGATCGGCGAAAGCCGGAATTTTGACAGGGTGTTTATAGACCTCCCCGGACTTGCCGCGAACGCAGAACTGGATGGCTGGCTCTCGGCATGCGGGATAAACGGACCCTGCGATCTGGCGGTGCACCTGGTCCTCAATCCCTACTATTCACAGGCGCAATACTGTGCGTTTCTTAAAAAATACAAATCGGCAAAGCTGAAAAGCCTTATATGGACCAAGCTGGACGAGGCCTGCAATTACGGAGCACTGGTCAACACCGCATATGAAAGCGGTCTTCCGGTTTCACTGCTTTCCTACGGGTCCACCCTTAGAAACAGCATGAAACCGGCCTGCGAAAAAGATTTCTGGAGGCTTGTTTTCAAACATCAGCTTCCCTGCTCCGATCAGGAAGTTCTGGCCAGGGCGGTATGACCCGTATACGGCTTGTTTAAACAGTTTTAAATATAAATTATGGCTCATTACTCGTTGCATAAATGTCGCTGTCAACGTAAACAGTAGAGATAAATAAACAGGTGATCCAAATGAATTCCAATCTTCCCATGGTATTTTCAGTAACCTCCGGCAAGGGGGGCGTAGGCAAGACCAACATATCCGTTAACCTGGCCTGCAATCTCAGCCGCATGGGCAAAAAAGTAGTGCTGCTGGACGCGGACCTGGGACTGGCCAACGTAGATGTTCTTCTGGGCATAGCCCCGAAGCACAACCTGTTTCATCTGTTCCACGAAGGGACCGGAATCAGGGAAGTGCTGTACAGGACAGAATACGGATTCGATATTCTTCCCGCTTCGTCCGGAGTGAGTGACATGGTTTCACTGGATACAGGTCAGAAGCTGGAACTGCTGGAAGCAATGGACCACCTGGACGAGGAAATTGATTACCTGATTGTCGACACCGGCGCGGGAATCAATGACAACGTTCTTTATTTCAACCTGGCGGTACAGGAAAGGCTGCTGGTACTCACCCCAGAGCCGACTTCTCTGACCGACGCCTACGCGCTGATCAAGGTCATGAAGCTGCATCACGGAGTTGACAGGTTCAAGGTTATGGTCAATATGGCGCCTGACATGAAATCGGCAAAGGAAGTTTTCAAGAAACTCTACATGGCCTGCGATCATTTTCTGAGCGGAGTCTCGTTGGACCTGGTCGGAGTCATTCCCCGTGATCCCAACATGAGGAAAGCTGTAATAAAACAGACTCCTCTGTGCACGATAGCTCCGTCGAGCCCGGCATGTATTCAGATTGCAGAAGCGGCCAAAAAAATAACCAAATGGAAAGCGACGTCCGAGCTAGATGGAAATATCAAGTTCTTCTGGAAAAAGCTTCTCTTCCAGGAACAGTCCGTGGCTTGACCTTGAGTCAGGGGCTACCGATTGGGAAGATTTTTCACCCGCAGATCAGGAAGCTATTGTACGGCATTACTCACCGAAAATCCGTATCATAGCTCTCCGAATGAAAAGCAAGCTGCCGCAGAATGTGGAGCTTGGAGAGTTGATCAGTGCCGGAAGTCTGGGGCTTGTAGAGTCGCTTGGCAAATTCAGACCCGATCTGAATATAAAATTCGAGACGTATGCTGAAAGCCGGGTAAAAGGAGCCATGCTTGACGAGCTCCGGCGCATGGACTGGTTTTCACGAGGCCTGCGCCAGCGGGTCAAGACCATCGAGAGCTGCATAAGGGATCTGGAGCACGAAACAGGACAGACCCCGACAAGCGAACAGATTGAGGAGGCCTCGGGACTTTCGGCAAAGGAAGTCCAGCAGGGACTTGAGGCTCTCCAGAACCAGCTCTGTGTCAATCTCGACGCCTTCAATGACAATATTCCCAGCAATAAAGACACCGCCATGGACGATGAGCCTTTCCAGTCCGCACTGTTCAAGGAAACAGTGGACAAGGTGGCTGATCTGATTGATAATTTGACGCCAAGGGAAAAACTGGTATTATCGCTCTATTACGGTGAGGAACTGAATATGAAGGAGACCTCGGAAGTAATGGAGATAACTGAGGGCAGGGTTTCCCAGCTACACTCGCAGGCACTAAAAAAATTGAGACAAATGTTCCAGGATAAATACAATTCGGAACCTTAAGGAGAAATAAATGGCCATTGATTACTCTATGAAAGTTCTTGTTGTGGATGACTTCGCAACCATGCGTCGTATTATCAAAAACATCCTCCGCCAGATTGGCTTCACAAACATAGTGGAAGCCGATGACGGAACAACAGCATGGGAAGCTCTCAACAAGGACGACAGTATTCAGTTCATCGTTTCCGACTGGAACATGCCCCAGATGACCGGAATTGAACTTCTGCGCAAAGTAAGGGCCAGCGAAGAATTTGCGGACATCCCTTTCCTCATGGTCACCGCTGAAGCACAGCAGGAAAACATCATTGAGGCAGTTCAGGCCAAGGTTTCAAACTACATTGTAAAACCGTTCACACCTGACACTCTCGGCCAGAAAATCAACAAAATTTTCGAATAGAGTATGAAAACCGGGTGGGCACCTCCATATGCCTGCCCGGTTTTTCAGACGTATACATAATCAAACTTCACAGGCCGGAAACAGCTCAGGCGGCACAATGTCACAGGGTTGAATGAATGATCTTCCTCGCGGTAAGCGATAACGATGATTCCGGGGAAGAAATAACTTCTTCGGCAGCAGCGAACAAGGCAACCCAGAAGGTTGAGCTGGACCTTGATGACGCCCCATTTCTGGAAGACGAAGACGAAGAGGAGGAAATTCCGGAAGAAGAACCGGAAGAACTCCCGCAGCTCGAAGCCGAACCGGCCCCCAAAAAATCCAAGACCAAACTTTTTGTACTGATCGGAATCGGGGTCATAATCCTGCTGCTCAGTGCAATCCTTATAAAACTGTTCCTGTTCAGCGACGCTACGCCACCGCCGAAACAGGAAACACCCATCGAAGAACCCCTCGAACAAACCGCGGAAGAAATTCCGGCCGAAGCACCGCCACCGCCCCCGGAAGAACCGGGTGTTACCCTGTTGCGCATGGAGCCGTTCTGGGTCGAACAAAGGGACAAGAAAAGCAATATACGGTTCCTTATAGCACGCTTTGCCCTGACCACAACAGACCCGCAGGTTGTTGCCGAATACGGACGCAAAACCCTGACCCTGCGCGATGCCGTCTATTTTTACCTTAAAAATAAAGATTTGCAGTTTCTGTCCGATAAGAAAAACGTGGAGACATTGAAAAAGGACCTGCTCATGGTTATCAACCAATACATAGTAGCGGGTCAGTTCGATGAAATCCTGTTTGAGCAATATCTTGTGAGGTAAAAAATAATGCCCGGCACAATAGATATGCCACTGATCATCTCCCAGTTGGCAAATGTACAGAAAATATCCAACTCGGAAGTGACCAAAGCCCAGATGCAGCAGTCACTGATGATCAACCCTGCCGAACAGGAAAAGAACAAAGAAGCACAGAAGCAGATTCAGCATATTGAAAAAGACGAAGGCTCGCAGTCCGTCAATGAAGATGGTGGCGGAAATGCCGAACAACATGCTTCCCCCCGGAAAAGGAAAAGAGACACCCCGGAAGAGGAACCCAAAAAAGAGGCAAAGCCCTCTCCCTGGTCCGGCAACATCATCAATGTAAAAATATAGTCGGCAACAGCCTGTTAACGGCCATTTCCAGAAATATTCCTATCTTGCCCCCTTCACCTGCCTGACAAATACAAAACAGCCTCTCTTGCGTGTTGCCCAAAACGGACAAACAGGGCAAAATACTTAAAAAAAAGCCCAACCAGCAACACCGGAATTTCAAAAAAATGACTGTATTTCTATTGGTTTTCTTTTCCGTTACTGAAATAATCCTGCTTATAGCCATCATTTTTTTCTTCATGAGACTCAGGAAATCAGAAGAACTGGTCACCCAGCTACAAAGCAAGCAGCAGGAATTCATCAACAAGCTGCACTTCAATGCCCAGTTGGAAACAGAATTGATGAATACCTTTGAAGAAAGGCAGGAAGAACTGGCCAGCCTGGACAGGCAACTCGACCAGAAAACTAAAAAACTCCATAAGATACTCGCACAGGCCGAAGAATTTTCCCGCTCACCACAGTTCCTGCGGCAGATCATCCTTACCGGACACAAAGAAGGAAAACCGGTCAGCAGGCTGGCAAAGGCGACCGGGCTTTCCATTGAAGAAGTCGAAATGATTATCGATCAGCACGGATAATATGGCTCCGACGGCCCTGCCGGGGGCCTTAAACCCTTTTGACAAATATGGTTATTTACTTAGTTACGCAAAACTTTTGATCACAGCAATTGCTTTCAAGATAACAAATTGAAACTATTAGGGATTCCAAAGGCCCAGCAGCCATTAGGCGAGAAGCTTCGCTTCGAGTCTTAGGGATGTGGAGAGCAGAGATGACTTAGTTCCTGTGGCCGCCGGAGGCGAAATCAGATCGTCAAAAAGCGCGAAGCGCATCAAATTTCGCCCCCCTTTATGCGGACAGCAGTTCCGCCAGAAAACCGCCTGAACTCTGCGCGGGTATCTTCTCCGCACCGATGAATTCCGGAAAACAGTGCTTGAAATGCACTCCGAGCAGGGTTCTGATATTTGCGTCATCGGCCAGCAGCTTGAATGAACATCCGGGTTTTTTGTACATCATGCGATAACGGACCGGTACTGCCGGAGGGACATCCATGGACAAAAGGAGTTCGTAAAAGGAGGTTTCCGGTTCATCCGGCTCTTTTATCTTCAAGACAATTTCCACATTCAGGGCGGACGGCACAAGCCATGGCATGTAGTAAAGACGTGATGAACGCAGAACGGAGTTCAGGTCGGCAACGCAGCGCTGGGTTTCAAAAAACAGGACAGTCGAATCTCTATCCGCCTCCAGCAACTCCAGCATGAGTTTCATGCGGCCATCAGCATCAAGTTCCTTACGGGCAGAGAGTTCTTCAAAAACAGCCCTTGCGCGGGACTGGAAGGCTGCTCTGGTGCGCACAAAATTACGAGTTGCATCAACAGGGCTGATGTACCTGCCCTGCTCGTTGAAATCATCCGGACCGACTTCCTTTAAAACAATATCAGGATAAAGCTGCAGAACCACAAAAGTGAGCACATCTCCGGGAGCCGGAGAGGTCGCAATGCTGGCAAGCAGCAATAATTCGTCAATCTGAACCCACCCCAGCCCGGATTGTTCCCAGCGAAGCAGGGTACCCTGAACTATTTCTCCGACCTTATATTTCTTGCGGAACTTTGCCGATCGTTCTGAAGCCCCGCCACCGCCGGACTGAAACTTGCCTCCGCCATATCTGGAAATGCGCATGATCAGCCCTTATCAACCTTGAATGCGGCCACTTCCTCTTCAAGCAGTGAAACGGAATTCGAGAGTTGCTCAGTGATGGAAATAAAATCCACAAGAGCATCTTTTGTCTGGATGGAAGTCTCCGAAAGCTGGATCATGGCCATGCTTATCTGCTCCGCACCTTCGCTCTGGTTCTGCATACCTTCGTTGACCGACTCAAACTGCGGACTGAGTGAACGAACCTGATCGACAACACCGGAAATACCGCTGCCGAGAGTGTCCACATTGCTCACCCCGTTTTCAACCTGCTGTCTGAATTTATCCATCTCCATCACTCCGGACGAAACGGCAGAGAGCATTTCGGAAACAATCTTCTCGATATCAAGGGTGGACATGGCCGTCTGATCCGCAAGCCGCCTTATCTCCCTGGCTACAACAGAAAAGCCCTGCCCGAACTCACCTGCTTTTTCAGCCTCAATAGCGGCATTGAGGGAAAGCAGGTTAATCTGTTCGGAAATCTTTGAAATGGAGGATACCACCTTGCTGATATTCGCGGCCTTGGAGTTGATTACTGACAGTTTGGTGAATATTCCACCGGAAGCATCGCGCATGGCGTCCATGGTCTGCCCCATTACACTCAAATCACGCATGCCCTGCGCCGCGAGATCTCCGGTGGAAACGGCTACCTGAGTCGACTCGTTCATGGTTCGGGCCAGTTCCTGTGAAGTTGCGGAAATCTCCCGTGATGTACTCCCCAGTTCCTGTGTAGCCGCAGCCTGATTTTCAACCGCAGCTTCAAGCTGGCTGATAGCGCTTCCGAGCTTCAATGCAGAACCGGTAACCTGATCACCGGACACCTGCACCTGGCTGACCAGTGAATTTAGGGTATTGAGCATGGTGTGGATTGATTTCACCAATTGATCGACCTCGTCAAATCCCTTCTCCCCTTCAGTTCCGAATGATTCTACCACCCGTTTAAGATGGCCCTTGTCCGTTGCCGAGGAAAAGACCTTGCGAGCTTTGCGCAGATCGCCCTGCGAGACATAAAAGGCCGCCTTTGATACACTGCGGATAGGCTGACAGATACGCCTGATGAGGTAGTAAATCACCCAGATGGTCAGGATTAGAACAACAAGGCTGATAATCGCCTGTTTGCTTATGAGTTCGGATACGGGGGCGTATATTTCTGCAACAGGAACGGTTGACGCAACATACCAGCCCAGAGGAGCAAAATACCGGACATAGGACTGTCTCTCCACTTCCTCCCCATCCCTGCGGCGTACACGGTAATCAAGTTTCCATTCACCAAGCTTACCGATTTCCTTCAGGTCGTGGATAACTGTTTTACCGGTATTGAGGTTTATGTTCTGACCGAAATTCTGGGCAGCACCGAGCGGAGGCACAAGAACATTCTTGTGATCATCAAAAATGAACAGCCTTCCCGTGTCTGCAAGGCGTATCTTGCTGAATCCTTTGCGCAGGTCATCAATAAGCCCCTGCTTCTGGCTGTTTACCGAGGCTTCTATATCATCCACATAAGTACCGGTACCGATGACCCAGTTCCACTGCGGAAAGCCCTTCATATAAAGAATCTTGGGAACAGGATTGGAATCGCCAAGACGCGTCCACCACAAATGAACATACCCCCCTCCCTCACGGGTAGCCTTGCGGACCATATCGGGACCGAATGCATAACCGTTCTTGTCCACTGCATCATAAAGGACATGGCCCTCTATGGAGCGGTCCGGATGAGCAAGGGACTTGAGCTTCTCGGTATATATGAAAAAATAGTCATTGTTAAAAAAACGGGTGGTCCGGGCGAGATTGTAGGCGGCCTCCTTGGCATCGTGCTCGGATAGTCTGCCCGCCTTGTACAGACCATACAGGGAATCAAGTTCCGAGATGAAAATATCCATCGCATCCTTTATGGCCTGTTTGCGATCAGCGTAAGCATGTTCCCGGTATCTTTCTATGGCCTGACTGCCTTCCTGCAGGTAAAGAAGCCCCATCCGAATGGTGTTGCGCGCTGTGCGCCCCTGGGCAGTAACATTGTCTTCCCTCAGCGAAGTGCTGATAAACAGCAGGGTAACAAGAGAGGAAACAACCACAACAGCTGCGACAATATATGAAATTCTGGTGCTGATAGACCGGAACATGCATTACTCCTTGAATCGATATAACCGAAAGCGACTTTGACACCCTTGTGGACAGCAGGTTGGATTAATGCATTAGCGGCTCAAATCCGAATTCCCCGGTCCTTAGTGCCGATTATATTTACCCCGGAACAGCACGGAGTCAAGCACGTCTCCAACCCGGACCGTCTTTCCCGGCGTATTTACTGCATAGTGCCAAAAAAAGCCCGCCGAAGGCGGGCTCAGATTGATGGCAAAGTCAAAAGATCAGACGGCTGAGAATGTGCCGGATGCAAGACGCAAGAAAAAGCATGGAACGAAGCGTATATAGACATACGTGAGTTTCATGCTTTTTCGCAGCAACGCAGCAGATGGTGCGTTATCAGCTGTCTGAGCCCGCCAGAGGCGGGCTGTAAGCTTGTATAGTCAAAACCGGGGAAAAAATCTAAGCAGGAGAAGGAACTGCGGAACTGTCCGGAACGTAGACCTGTTCCTTGACCTTTCCGGCGGCAGGAGCAAGAACACGTTCTTCAAGATAGTCCTCGGCATTTGCATGCAGATAACGGAGAAACGAGTTGTTAAGGGCATGACCGGATGCGTAGACTTCGAAACGTCCATGCAGCGGCATATCCATTACAGCCATGTCCCCGACGAAATCGAGAATTTTGTGTCTGACAAATTCATCGGCAAAACGCAGGCCGCCCTCGTTGATGACACCGTATTCATCAAGAACAACAGCATTATCAAGCGAACCGCCCAGAGCAAGGCCGTTAGCATGAAGGTACTCAACTTCCTTGAGGAACCCGAAGGTTCTGGCCTTGGCAAGTTCTTCCATGAAAACTTCAGGAGTAATTTCAAGGGAAAGAGTCTGCCTTCCTATCTGCGGATGTTCGAAATCAATGGTATAGTCCACGGCAAAACCGTCATGCGGAAAAGCGCGCACATATTTTCCATCCTGCTCAAAGTTGATGGACTTCTTCACGGCGAAAACCTTGCGCTCTTTGGAAAGTCTGCGGACACCGGCCTGACGCAGCAGATATACAAACGGACCGGCACTGCCGTCCATGATGGGAAGCTCGTTACCTCTGACTTCCACATGAATATTATCAATACCCATACCGCGCAGAGCGGCAAGGAGATGTTCAACGGTAGAAACGGCGTCCTGACCGTTTCCGAGGGTGGTTGCGAGACCTGTGGCTACAACAAGATCGGGATTCGGTGAAATAAAGGAACTTCCGGAACCGGTGTGAATGGAAAAAAGAATACCGGTATTTTCAGCAGCAGGGCGTAAAACAATCTCCACCTGCTTACCGCTGTGGAGTCCGATCCCCTTGCACCTTACTGTGTTATGAATAGTTGTCTGCAGCATAATATCTCCTTATTACTCTCCAACAAGCAAAAACCATGCCCAAAACAGACATACTTTCAACATATTATATTTATTAGACATTTTTAATATAGCCATTTTGAAAAAACATAACCAGTTGTTATTTTACAACAACTGTAAACATTCACTGTGGTTTTTTTGCAACCGTGCAACAGCATTCATTTCTTTTTTGCCACAACAATTCTGTCATGCCCTGAAAGGTCTGCAAGAACATCTACGCTTCCGGAAAATTCCGCACATGATTCAAAAATATCCCTGGCAGCCCTGCCCTGCAGATATCCTATTTCCATGAAAACGGTCCCGCCCTTTTTCAAAGCCCCGGCGATCAGGGGCACACTTGCGCGTATATCCTCATCGCCGACCGCCCCACCCACCAGCGCGGAAACCGGTTCGAACTGCGAGACTTCGAAGCTGACTTCCTGCAACTCGGCTTCGCTAAGATATGGAGGATTAGCCATGATCAGATCCATGCTTTCCATAGCAAGGACAGGCTTATTGAAATCAGCCCTGACAAACTGGACCCGGTCCGCCACACCGTGTTGCACCGCGTTTTCGCGTGCTAGGGTCATGGCCTCCGGACTGAGGTCCAGAGCTATGCCACGGGCTGATGGAAACAACACGGCCACGGTCACGGCAAGAATCCCGGAACCGGTTCCGAAGTCGGCAAAGAAAAATTCAGCGTTCCGGTCAAAACTATCCTGAACCTTCTCGACCATCTCTTCAGTTTCAGGGCGCGGAATCAGCACCCCGGGACCGACCTTGAAATCCAGTCCGTAAAATCCCTTTATACCCAGAATATACGCTACCGGTTCCCCGGCAGCCCTGCGCTGCACAAGCACTTCGAACCGTGCCGCCGCTTCTATATCTACAGCACGCCCCATCTCCATGATCAGCCCCAGCCGGTCCAGTCCGAAGACCTTCTCGGCAAGCAGTTGCGCCGACAAAGCTGGAGAATCGACTCCGGCCTTTGAAAGCCGGGCCGTGGCGGTTGAAATAATGTCTTTGAGGGTCGGGTTCTTCATCAGTTACTATTGTTGCGCTTCGCGCTTTTAACAAAGATTAATACAATATCCAGTCCAGATCCGAAACGGTTAGGATAGCACTATCAAAGAAAAACGGGATATTCCGACCGGTTCGATCCAAAATATCCCGTCTAAATTCAATGCGCTTTGCGCTCTTGATTGCCTTATCTCACCGCCATAAGCATGACTGGAAACAAGGATTAACCGTCCTGAGCCTGCTGCTTGAGTGCCTCGGACTGATAATGGCTGACCAGAGAATCGACGAGCTCTCCCATATCGCCTTCCATCACAGCATCGAGTTTGTACAGGGTCAGGTTGATGCGGTGGTCGGTTACACGGCCCTGCGGAAAGTTATAGGTACGGATGCGTTCGGAGCGGTCACCCGAGCCGACCTGTGCCCGGCGCTGCTCAGCAAGTTCCGCATGCTGCTTATCCTGCTCGGCCTGCAGCAGACGGGAGCAGAGAACCTTCATTGCCTTGGCCTTGTTCTTGTGCTGGGATTTTTCGTCCTGGCAGATAACAACCAGCCCGGTAGGCAGATGGGTGATGCGGATTGCGGAGTCAGTGGTGTTGACCGACTGTCCTCCGGGACCGGAAGCACGGAACACATCGACACGCAGATCTTCGTTGCGCACCTGCACATCCACTTCTTCAGCTTCCGGCATAATGGCCACAGTTGCTGCAGAAGTATGGATACGTCCCTGTGTTTCGGTTGCCGGCACGCGCTGCACGCGGTGTGTCCCGGACTCGAACTTCATTTTGGAAAAAATGTTGCTGCCGCTTACAGAAGCGATGATTTCCTTAAAACCGCCTGTTCCGGTGGGGTTGGAGTTCATTACTTCAACCTTCCAGCCGTTCTGTTCGGCGAATCTGGAATACATGCGGAACAGGTCCGCAGCAAAAAGAGCTGCTTCTTCTCCACCGGTACCGGCACGGATTTCAAGAATGATGTTCTTGCCGTCCATAGGATCCTTGGGCAGAAGCAGCAGCTTGAGTTCTTCCTCAAGCTTCGGCAGGCGGGCCTTGATTTCGGAAATCTCCATCTGGGCCATTTCGCGAATTTCCGGGTCGGAATCCATGGCCATTTCCTTGTTGTCTTCAAGGTCTGAGGACAACTGCTTGTATTCCCTGAAGGCTGCGACCACATCACCGAGTTCGGCATGGGCCATGGTCACCTTTTTGTAGCGTTCCTGATTATTGTATACTTCAGGATCAGCAAGCTCCTGCTCCAGATCCATGAAGGAACGTTCAAGTTCCTCAAGCTTTGCAAACATTAGCACTCTCCTCCATCTGCTGAGTCGGCTGCCACTGCTTTGTTGAGGGCGGCCAGGGCTACTTCAATCTGGCTTTCATCCGGTTCGCGGGTGGTCAGAAGCTGCATTCCCAGGCCGGGAAGGCACATCACTTTGCAGACCGGGTTGTTCTCGAACTTGCCGGAAGCCTTGATCATTTCATAAGCAACGGCACTTACGGGAACCATAAGCAGCAACTTGATCCCAACTATATATAAATGCTTAAGAATAAATACCTTGGGAGCCCAGATCGAAACGATAAGGGGAACCAGTACGGTGAAAAGCAGGATACTTACGACCAGAACGAAAAGCAGAAACGCCGTTCCGCAGCGGGGATGCAGCCTGCTGAAATCCTTTATGCGGCAGGCCTCCAGATTACCACCGGCCTCGTAAGCCCAGATTACCTTATGCTCGGCCCCGTGGTACTGGAACACCCGCTTGATGTCCGGCACCATAGAGATTGACACTATGTATCCGAGAAACATGATCATCTTGAAAAAACCGTCCCAGACATGAAAACTCAGGGAGTCCACATCACCGGAAACACCCCACCACTCCATGGCGACACTGAAAAAATGCGGCAGGACAACAAAAAGTCCCAGCGCTGCTCCTATGGCGACCACCATGGTCAGGATCAGATGAAAGCTGGTCAGTTCTCCGTCTTCCTCGTCAAGGGCCTGCGTGGCGGAATAGTTGAGAGCCTTTACTCCGTTTACCATTGTTTCCATAAAGATAGGAAACCCGCGCAGGAATGGTTTTTTCATGAAGTTCGGCGTCATTGAGAACCAGGGACGAAGTTCAACGGTAATTTCTCCGTCAGGACGGCGAACGGCAATAGCCAGATTGTTTCTGGCGCGCATCATTACGCCTTCGATAACGGCCTGACCGCCTACGGTTTTGGCGGCTGACAGTATGAGTGGTAATTTCAAATCCGTTTCCTCGCTCGTTGCGGTAAACACCGCGACTAATTAGTACTGATTCTCAGCAATTAATCACTTAGAAAATTCAGGCAAGACTGAGCAGCGCAATAATCAATCTGTAATCAAAGGGCAGAAAGAGCCGACCCGGCCCGCGGGACCTCACAGTAACAAATTGAAATATTTAGAAAAACAATATGCCTCTGCCGTAATTACACGACAGAGGCATGTGAATGCGGTAAAACCGCAAAAATATGAGCTAGTTGCCTTTGACTTTGGCAGTAGCGTCGAAGTTGGCGAATTTTTTCTTGAAGCGGTCGATGCGACCTGCGGTATCAACAAAACGCTGCTTACCGGTGTAGAAGGGATGGCAGTTGGAACAAATTTCAGTGCTTATCTCTTCACCCATGGTAGAGTAGATTTCAGATTCATAACCGCAGTGGCAGCGGATTTTCGCCTTATAGAGTTTAGGATGGATATCTTTTTTCATGACTTTCTCCTGTCTTTGTTAACCGTGGAAACAAAGCCCAATACCCCCGGCGCGGATAATTTGCAAGGGTTATCTGCACGGTTTCATAATTTTCATTTATACTATTATCAGCCCTGCCTGACCATGGTCAAGAAGGCTTACCTCGGACAGCAGATGCCTGTTAAAGATTCGACTACCGGGCCGTTACCAGTTACCATCCCCATTCCTTTATAGTAACCGGACCTTTATCAGTCACCTGCGAACAAAAAAGGCGGGACCGCGAGGATCCCGCCTGAATATTCTGCAAGCAAACTGGTGCTAAACGCAGCCGGTGGGCTTGGGCAGACCAGCCATCTTACATGCTCCCTTACCGGGTCCGGAGGGGAACAGTTCATAGATGTGTTTCAGTTTATAACCGGTTACTTTGGAGAGGATACGCACCATGGGAGCAATACCGTTCTTCTTGTAGTAATCCTGCAGAAAGTCGATAACTTTCTGGTGTTCTTCATTCAGGTCTTTGATGCCTTCGCTTTCTTTAACGAAGTCAACCCACTCGGGGCACCAGTCTTCGAATTTCAGAAGGAAGCCGTCCTCATCAACGTCAAAGCTTTTGCCCTGATATTCTACGAGAGCCATAATAATACTCCTTAGGAATATATGTAATTTACTTGAGATTCAGCCGGGGCCGAACCCGCCATATCCAAAAACAGCGATCCGCTGTTTCACGACTTTTTCAGAACAAAACCTTGGCGCGTTTTGCTCGTAATGCGATAATATCGAAACCGCTTTCTTGTCAATGATGTTATCAAAAAGAAACACATAAAACCGGCTATTATTTATCCAACAATTCCTGAAGATGGTCCTGAGCATACTCCAGCGAAGGGTCCAGTTCAAGCGCGGTGCTCAGAAATTCTACGGCCTCGTCTTTTTCACCCAGAAACTTGTGGCAGAGCCCGAGGTTTGCGAGATCCGAAGCGGAACCGCTGTCCAGCGCCAGCGCACCCTTGAAATCCTCGGCCGCAACCCGGTACTCCCCGGCCTTGAATCTGGCAACACCGCGCAGGTTGAAATACTCCTTGGCCTCGCAGTCAAGCTCTATCGCCCTGTCCAGATACGGCACTGTTTCAGGCCACCTTTCCTCAAGCGACAGGGCATAAGCGGTGTAGAAAGCGGCAAGAGCCTTCTCCTCGTCAGCCGGCTGCATGTCCACGGCAATGGAGAACATATCCACGGCACGGGACGTATCCCCGCCGCGCAGGGCAATCATACCTTCGAAGAAAGGAACGTAATACGGATCTCCGTAGATGTCGGCAATGACATCAAGTCCTTCGCCCGCAATATCCAGATCAACTTTTTCCGACAGAATCCTGCCGACAAAAAGCCCCAGACTGGCGTGCGGTGTCCGCTCACGGAAACAGAATCCGGGAACGAAACTGTAGTTGGCGGGTACTCCGAGTTCGGGGTTGGTGGTATCCACGGTGTAAAGATTGAAACCGCGGTCATTCAGCCCGGCCGCAAAAGCTTTCAGTTCGTCGTATATATCGTTCTGCTCAACTGAAGGCAGAGAATCTATTCCGACACTCCCGCCGCAGGCAAGCCACCCGGTCTGATCGATTTCCGTAAACTTGGGCAGCCCGGAAGCCTCGTACACACGTCCGGTTTCAAAATCTCCGGCCAACTGGGCCACTTCGGTAAAAGCCCGGATAGCGGCCTTGACGGGGGAAGCTGAGGTTCCGGCAGTAAATACTATTTCGCTCATACCGGGAAAGGAAGCCGGGTCCCAGGCGGTAACCGCCACGGTCGGCAAAGGCATTCCCAGAGAAAAATCATTAATGATGAATTCGATGCCGTTTTCTTCAAAACACTTGCACAATCCGGAAAGAACATCATCCTTGCAGGAAGCTGGATCAATAACCGGAACGGATGGTCTTTCACGGTCAATAACCGCGCAGACATGCCGTTCCACCAGTTCGCTTCCGCCCTGCAGCACAGACTCTTCCGGGGTGTTCCCGGCAGAAGCACCGTTGAATTCATTAAGTATCTTGAACCAGTCCAGCGGGACGTATTCCGTTTTTCCGGTGTGCACGTTAAGGGCCGGGTGAAAATGCCAGCGCACAAGATCCAGAAGGACACGTGCTCTGGCCGTGTCAAGATCCTCACCCACGGACTGGAGAATCCTCTCTATGGGGATGACCTTGCCGGGCCACATCTGTTCGGCTTCGCTGTAAGTGGCCAGAATGAAATTTTCGGCAGTATTCCAGAAGCTGAAAAAACTGAACCGCTCCACCAGTTCCATCAAGGCTGAAGCTTCGGCCTGAGCCACGGAGGCACCTTTACCCATCTGCTTGCGGGTGGGCATAATTTCACGCGCGGCATCACCGCATTCGCTGATGAAAACGGGAATGCCAAGCCTGCCGGTATCGACTTTCCGGGTACATTTAAGAACGCCGCTGCATTTCTCATCCAGCAGCCCTTTGACGCGGGCAACGGTTTCAGCGGGGCTGGCGGCCTTATCCTGATCTGTAGAGTATATTTTAGGACACGATTTAAGCTCAAGCATCAGCGCACTCCCATTCTGACCAGAGAAACAATGCTCTTGCCCTTGTCACCGGCAAACGGCACCTCCTGCTTCATCAGGTGGTAACTGTCCTTGGTGCTTTCGAAAAATTTTCTTCCGCCGCGCTTCTTATCCATGGATAACAGGACTTCCGAACCGTTTACATCGGCAAGATGACGTTTGATGAAGCCGGGAAAGGCCTCTGCCACATCATCGCGATGCAGAATCTCACATCCGGTAATGTAGTCGAACTTCCTGCCGAGATCGGTCTCGGCAAAATCCACCCCGGCTACGGATACTTTGTCATCCAGTCCGTTGCGCACAGCATTCAGCCGGGCAAAGAGAAGCGCGTCCTCATCTGTCTCGGCCAGGACCACGTCAAACCCTCTGGAGGCTGCAAGCATTCCGCAAAGCCCGCCATCGGACCCGACATCAAGAAGAGATGCGTTTTCTGCGGCCTTGAACTTCAATATGTAAAAACCGAGCACCAGACAGGACGGCCAGATCTTGGCCCACAGCGGCAATTCTATATTCTTGCCGCCCCTGGCCTTGTCCACCAGTTTGTCAAGATAAGCCTGCATATCCGCAATCTGGGCCAGCTCCAGTTCAACGTTACCGACTTTAACGGGCTCAAACTTGATGGCCCCGAATTTGTTTCTGGCAGCAGCGAGGAGTTCATCAAAACTCGCTCCGGGCTTTAACGCTATATTTTTCAAGGGATTCCTCCGCAAAAAAATTTCCGTAACATTAAATAAAATTCAAGCGAATATTTTCACATCAATCAGATATGAAACAATAGTGCCCCACGAGGATGAGGAGTAATCATTTCATGGCGCACGGTCAACTCCGCAGCCGGGCAGCTCCTGCCGATGCAAAAAAAAAGGCCCGTCATTCACATGACCGGCCTTAAAAAATTCTGGAGCGGGAAACGGGATTTGAACCCGCGACCTCAACCTTGGGAAGGTTGCACTCTACCACTGAGTTATTCCCGCAGGAAAAACGGCTCTCAGCAAGCGATAAAAAAACAGGCCTATCCTGAGGATATGGCCTGAAGAAAACTAATTGGAGCGGGAAACGGGATTTGAACCCGCGACTTCAACCTTGGCAAGGTTGCACTCTACCACTGAGTTATTCCCGCAGAAAATTTCATGCTCCGGGCGGTATCCGAAGAAAGGCCGGTCACACAGACCGGCCTTTTAATATTCGGTGGAGCGGGAAACGGGATTTGAACCCGCGACTTCAACCTTGGCAAGGTTGCACTCTACCACTGAGTTATTCCCGCGTGTGGAGGCGGCATCCGGATTTGAACCGGAGAATGGAGGTTTTGCAGACCTCTGCCTTACCACTTGGCTATGCCGCCTAAATTTTTCTGGAGCGGGAAACGGGATTTGAACCCGCGACTTCAACCTTGGCAAGGTTGCACTCTACCACTGAGTTATTCCCGCTCACGAAAAGCGAAGCAGTTTTTATCGTCCTGCAACGAAACTGTCAACACTTTTTTAATTTATTTTTTAACTTTATTTTCTGTCATTCAGACAAATTGAGAAGTGGATAAATTATACGAAATCGACCCCGCAATCAACCTGAAAATTGACACTTTTTTTCAAAGAACCGGGCGATGCGCCCGATGGAGAAAGTGTTTATGGCAGCCCAAGATATTTGTCAACCATTTTATTTTTTTATATTTTTGTTTTTTTTTATCACGCCCTTTACTTTCAGGGGTAGTTTAGGCTAATACCATTCATCTTAAAAATTGAAGAGAAGTAGTTCTGGTAATTTCGTAACCCCACCTCACAGTTCATGACGAGAGGTTAATGATATGGAACAAAAGGATCTCGCGTTTTTCCGTGAAACCCTGAACAAGATGCTTGATGACATCCTGCAGAAGGGCCAGGAAACCATAGAGGATATGACCGAGTCCGGTGAGAACTATGCCGACCCCGCAGACCGTGCAACGGCCGAGTCGGACCGGGCGTTTACCCTGCGCCTGCGCGACAGGGAACGCAAGCTCATCAAAAAAATTCAGAGAGCCATTCAGCGCATTGACGACGGGGATTTCGGCATATGCCACTCCTGCGGCGAAGATATTTCGATAGCTCGCCTCAAAGCCCGTCCGGTGACAACTCTCTGTATAGCCTGCAAAAGCAAGCAGGAAGAAGACGAAAAAAACCGCGGGGACTAACCCCGGATCAATAATGGACGCCCATTTCTTTCGAGCCCTGTGCTGCGAACTTGAGGAATACCTCAAGGGACGCAGGGTTGAAAAAATATTTTCCCCGGCTGACGGAGTGTGGACTTTTGTACTCCAGTCAAAGGGGGGAAAGGAATATCTTCTGTTCAGGCCTGCCAAATCGGCAGGCCTGCTTTTTATATCAAGAGTGAAACCAGTGAATCCGGCCAATCCTCCGGCGCAGGTAATGTGGCTGCGCAAGAGACTGGCCGGACGCAGACTTTTCGAAGCCGAGCACGACTGGATCAATCTGCGCATCGCTTTTACCCTCTCGCCGTTCAGGCAGCCGGATAAATACCGCTATCTGCTGCTGGACATGAAAAAAGGTGTCTCCCTTGTACATGAATTGCCTGACGATTTCGGCGGTTCTGTACGCTGGCCGGACCTTTCCGCAATCAAATCAGAAGAAGACATCTGGAAAGACTATCCGCAGATATCCCCTCCCCTGCGCAGACATCTAAGCATCATTCCGGCAGAAGAAGGCAGCAGTCTGCTCCTGTCGCTGGAAAATGGATCTCCGGACAAGTTCTACATCTCCGCAGGAAAAAAGGGAGAACCGTCCCCGCCCAGGGTATGGCGCTCCGGGAAAAATCCGGAAATATTTCATTCCGCAATAGAAGCTGCCGCAGTATACGGGGAAAAAATTCTTTTTCCGGTCATGGAGCGCATGGAAAATGCTGAGCAGAGAAACCTGCTTAAATCCGGAAACAGAAAATATCGTAAGGTGCTGGCCCGTATAGAACAGGAAGAAAAAAGGCTTAAGGAACTGCTTGGGCGCAAGGTTGAAGCTGAGGCACTTCAGGCTGAGATGTACCGCATTCGGGATATGCGAGAGCTGGACCGGATTACAGTATGCCATCCGGAAAAAGGTGAGATGGAAATCAGCCTGGGCCCTTCCATGACCCCGACCGAAAACATGGAACGAATCTTCCGGTTCGCGGCAAAGGCCACCAGAGGTCTCAAGCACATGGAACGCAGACGCAGTGAAGTTGAGGCTGAACACGAAAAATTTCTGAATTCAAACATGATGCCCGCAGAATCTCGTGGCGGCAAAAAGAAACACGCCGTAGAAATTCCAAAAAAATACAAGAACATCCCTGCGGCCATATTCGTTTCATCGGACGGTTTTCTGATTATTCGCGGAAAGAACAGCAAGGCCAACCACGAAATCCTGAGCAAGGTTTCATCCGTTTTCGATTACTGGTTCCATGTACAGGATGGTCCGGGATCGCACGTCATACTCAAGCGCGACCATCCCGGGCAGGATGTGCCGGAAGAATCCATGCGCGAAGCCGCGGCTCTTGCCGCGCTGAAAAGCTACCGGAACAATGATTCAAAAGCGGATGTGATGTGCGCACTGGTCAAGGATGTGCGCAAGGTCAAAGGGTATGCCCACGGGCAGGTGGCTGTGGATAACGTGCTTATGAACCTGCACGTCGGAATTGACCCCGAACTGGAAGACAGACTGACCCGCCAGCCGGACCGGGAATCGGACGACTGATCCATTCCGACAGGCTATGCAGTGCGGGAAACGCTCTCTCCAAGCATTGCCAGAACCATGTTCCGTTCCTGCTTGAGGCGGTTGTCCACACTCTGCCTGACGGCACTTGTGGAGGATGAAAACTGCCCTGTGCGTTCTCCGTAGATCTCTTTCACCAGATCAGCGGGAAACCCCTTGCTTTCCGCTCCGGCTGCAAGTTTGTCTATGGCCCGGGAAATCAACTGGGAAGCGCCTGTGGGGCCATGCTGAACCGATGTGGACCAAAGCACCTCGCGAACAGGTCCCGGAAGAGAATTCATGTCCACCCCGGTCATTTCAAATATCATTTTCACAGCCGGATCGTAGTGGCTCTTCTGGATAAAATCGTGCTGCAGCTTTTCAAATCCGGCCGGATCTGCGAATGCTATTTTTTTCCACACATCCGGCATCAGACCGGATTTGGACCCCGTGTTAGCAGGCCCAGCCCCGCTCAGCTTATCCGCTATCTCAGGAGCCTTTTCCTTCAAGAAGCTGATGAATCTGTCCATGGTGCCGGTGTTCGAAGCGATCTGATACTTTCCGTATGACGTTCCGCCGACCCTGTCATACCCGATGGCGGCAGCTCCTTTGTTCCCGGATTCGAATTTTGCCGAGAGGCTCCCGGTCACGTCATTTGCCGACATTTTTTTGACAGGACTTTCATGGGTAACGGACTGGGGAGCCGGGTACGGATTGTTCCGCAACCTGGCCAGGCTTCCTGACGGGTTGATCCCTTTTACCGAGTTGAGGGCGCTGAGAGCTTCCAGCACAAGCAGGTTGTTCATAACCCCCATGTCCATATCCGAAGAAGGGAACCCCTCATCATCAGATGAACCGGAAAGGAGTTTGTTCGCCATGGACATTTCCATGTCGAACATCTGCTGCTCACCTTTTACCGCAGCCGCACCGGCTGTGGACGAACCTTTCCCAGAAACCCCGGAAGGACCTCCGGACGGGCCGGTTCCAAGCATCCTCAAAATTGCGGAAACATCATTACTAACACTGGACATGGCAATACCTCTGTCAAAAATACATCTTCTTGACAGGTATAAATGCACCGCTCATGCCAAACGAGCTATCTACTTGAATAAAAAAGGAAATCACCCGCATCCTCAGACACAGGTGATTCTATAGGCATAAAAACACATCGTATTTAACGAGCTGAATGTTTTTTTAACAAACTGATTTTATCATTTCTCTTCTTTATCATCTTCGATCAGGAACAGCTCACGCTTCTTCTTCTCAAAGACAACCGCCGCACGGAACGCGGATATAGCCAGAGCAAGGATGCTTAGTATCAGGATCATGCCCTGCTGAAACTCCCATTTCTGGCGGATAATCATATCTATGACAAAGTTGGATGGGAAATTCTTAGAGTAATAAATAAGAGCCGGAACGCACAGAAGCGCCATCCCCAGAAAAAGAACTTCCAGCCAGATAAAACTCCTTCCGAGAAGCATCACGAACAGGGTGGAATCACGAATAACACGCAGGGTTACCAGCCTGTGGCGCAGTTTTTTCAACCGTTCGTCAATACGGGAAAGGTACTGCTGGGTCTTGCGGAATGTTTCCGCCTGATTAAGATTCTGAGTCTTTATCCAGTAAATCTTGTCTGCACAGTAGTTGAAATCACCGTTGAACTCGGTAAGAAGCTTAGGAAACGGAAACCATGAAGCTTCCCGCTGGATATCCAGCAGTTCCTCACGATATATTTCCAATTTCTTATTGATGACCTTGATCTCATACTCCACCCGTTTTTCAATTTCCTGGGTGAGCCGGGCAACCCCGGAAGTAAGATGCCGGAAGGCCACATAGTTATTTATCTTGGCCAGCTTACGCATCCTATCCATAAACTTGGCGGCGTCGTCCGCAAATTCATGTCCTTCCTCAAACCACTGTGAAATATCTTCCGCCAGCGAATCCATGCCTGCGGCAATCTCCTTGGCCTCGGCCTCGGCAATTTCCCAGAGTTGTCCCAGAGCCTGCAGGACGGTCAGTCGTCCTCGATCAAGTTCCGGATCAATGGCCACTCTGTTGAAATAATGAGGATCACGCTCGATGAGATCTTCGAAATACGGCACGGCCTGCTCCGCAAAGCCCATTTTAACCATGCACACAGCCCGGCGATAAAGCGGATCAAGCCATTCCGGACACAGCCTGGCCGCCCGCCGATACGTATTGCTTGCGTCCCCGAAATCTCCTCCGACCTCCTGCATGCGGGCCTGAAGATAAATGAAATATCCCTGCTGCAGGGGAGAAAAGCTCAGGCGTTCCGCTTCCTGCCAGTAAAAGTAGGCCTGTTCTCCATTGCCGTTCTCAAGTTCTATAAAACCGATAAGGGCTCTGGGCTGGTAGCTTCGGCTGAATCGAATCATGGCGTTCTTGGTCAGCAGCTCGGCATCTGTAAGAGAACCGTTGACCATGGCATCATATGCCGACCAGATAAGCTCGCCCTCTTCCGGTCCCTGATCCATAATTCCGCGCGGCCATTCCTTGCCTCTGCTGCGCCAGACCATGTAAAGTGTCCGCAGCTGCGAAACGGCATTGATGGAAAACAGAGCCTTGGTAATGATTCCTTCGTAGCCGTTTCCACCGGCGACCAGTTTGGAAAATTCTTCGGCAACATTCTCCTTGCCCTGCATGCTCAAATCAATATTCTGGAACCCTTCATTGAATTTATCGCTGTCAATGGCCGCCAGATTTTTCCAGGCCCTCAAATCCAGCCCTTTGAGCTGCCGGCTGGGACATTCCGCCGGGGTATGGTTTTTCATTCCGCAATAGAAGCAGTCATCGTTCTCACCGACGGAAACCCTGCGGGAAATGGTGACTTCAATAGCGCTGGAAGAAACATCCTGCGCACCTTGCTTCAGACTTACATGGCACCAGCTCTCCACGGTTTCCTGCTCGCTGCCGAAACGGACTTCGTTGATGGCGAAATCCGCCCCGAGGAGGTAGGCATCCCGATAACGCAGGTGGGGGCTGTCCGGAGTGAGCTTGTCCCAGTCAAGGTGGACCTTGCGCAGAATCTCGTCATTGAAGCTCATGTTCATCTGCGGGACCAGTGCCATTACTGTAGGCCAGTAGTGCCCCTCTTCATCGTTGCCTCTGGCCTTTGTTATGATAGAAAGAAGCTCGCGCAGGAAAGTGCGCAGCAGGGAAAGTGAGCCGATGGGTAGTATTACCCGCACTTCGGAAGTAATGTACTGAATACCGAGTTTCTGAAGCAGCAGTTGGATATCGGAAAAAAAAGAACGCCAGCCGCGTATAAATTCCTTGTCAGACTGATTGCCTACCGGGATAATTATGAAATACCAGCTCAACAGGGAATCGTACACCAAACCCTGATCAGGAACCAGCGTCACCCATCCCGACTTCGAAATACCGGTTGGAGTCCTTGTTTCCTCAAGGTTAAGCCCGGCAATCTTCTTGATTTCATCCGATAACTGGGGATGAACCATTACCTCGAACTCTTTAGGGGTTGCCACTTCCTGGGAAGTGAACTCATCGGCAACCTTGAGCGAAAGATCAAGACTGTAATCCACAAGAAGAGTGGCCGGCATTATCTGCATGAACACGGCCATCGGATTCAGCCTGGCCCATATTTCAAGCCGCGCTGCAACCCGGAAGACATCGCTGCTGAAAAAAAACCAGTATGCCTGATTACGCGATTCGCTCATAAGCAATCCGCCGAAATCACTCAGGCTGCGCACAATAGATTCATCCAGATCCTCTCCCCAAGCGAGCCAGACACCATACCCACGGTTAACCATGCGTGAATGGCTGACAATGGGGAAATTTTCAAATAAGGTGGAAATCTGAAACAAAACAACAACTCCTTATCTGCGGAGGAATAATGGACATTTCTAAAAAAATTGCCGAACTGAAACAAGACCCTGAATTTGCCGCCAACGTAGGCATGATACTCATCCACAACGGAATAGTCCGCGGCTGGTCACGCGGGACTCATGCCGATGTCAGCGGAATTGAAATCCAGGCGGACCATAAAAAAATTGAAGAACTCCGCCAGGAACACGAGCAGATGGACGGCATTTATAAAATTGTTGTCCACGCCAACGAAGGCACCTTCAAGCCCGGTGACGACGTGCTCTTCCTGATTGTTGCCGGTGACATCCGCGAAAACGTAAAAGCATGCCTCGCAAGCCTGCTCGACAGAGTAAAGTCGGAAGCCTTCACCAAAAAAGAAATTTTCGCCTGATCCGACAATACATCGCGGTCCGGGTCAACTCCGGCTGGAGTATAGCCCGGACCAGTTTTAATTTCCAATAAATTCGGCAGGGTCAACCGAGTATCCCTGCACCAGTTTTTCCACCAGCTCCTCAATCCTCAAAGCATCATGCTCTCTGCCTCTTTTACGGCATCCTCCGGCATAAAAACCGGCCTTGCGCCGGATCTCGGTAAGAACGGATTCACGTTGTCCAACGTTTAAATCACCACCGGCAAGCATTTTGGCCATGGAATAAATGCGTAGCAGGTCAAGACAGGGCACTGAATTGGATAGCTGATCCGGCCTTCCTCCGTGTTTTACCGTAAGGCTCTCCCGGAGCAGTCCTACCGGGTACTTGAGGCCGGACCGAATCCAGAGGTCGTAGTCCTCACACGCGGACATCCGTTCGTCAAACAGACCGATCTGCTCCAGAAAAGATCGGGTAAACATCACGCACGAAGGACTTACCATGCACATTTCAAGGGAGCGTTCCCAGAAGAATCCTTCCGGTTTCTCATGCTTTTTGCACTGATTCACCCGCCTGCCGTTACGAATCCATATTTCCTCGGTCTGGCTAATCTGCCACCCGCCCCGCTTCATAAAATCAAGCTGTTTTTCAAGCTTCTCTGCCAGCCATTCATCATCTGAATCCAGAAGAGCGATAAACCGTCCGCCTGAAATATTCAGTGCATGGTTACGGGCTGCGGAAACCCCACCGTTCTCGCGGGAAACAACCCGCAGTCTACGGTCATCTATTTCGGCGAGCACGGAAAAGGTATCATCTGTAGAACCGTCATCCACCACGATGCATTCAAAATTCCTCCAGGTCTGTGCCAGAACGGATTGTACGGCCCTCATAACCATTGCAGAACGATTATATGTAGGTATAATAACCGAAACCTCGGGAACGGAATATTCAATTTTTTTAACCATACGGATTTTCCATCGCAGATGTTATAATAAAAAAACAGTATTTTTTATGTAATTGAAAAGGCTGACGGACAGTCATATCCCATGTGAGCATGAATATTTTCACCCACAAATGTCAGTCCGCAACAGGAATTCCACACTGGTCAAAGGGAATAGACGTATTCCTAACAATCTTTTTTTCTTGACTCTTTAATAAACGGATTGTCATTTACCTGCATGCGTATCTTTCAAGTCATCAACGTCCGCTGGTTCAATGCCACATCATGGTATGCCCTCTACCTCAGCCGTTTGCTGCAGGATGCGGGACACGAAGTTCTGGTCATAACCGTCCCGGACTCCGAAACGGAGACAAAAGCCCGTCAGATGGGCCTAACGGTGGAAACAATTGAACTCAATTCCACCAGTCCGGTCACGCTTTTCAAAGCCTGCTCCAAAGTACTGGCTCTCGTACACCAGAAAAAACCGCATATAGTCAACTGCCACAGGGGCGAGGCATTTTTCTGGTGGGGGATACTCAGAAAAATGCGTCTGGGTTTCAAGCTTATAAGGACCAGGGGAGATCAACGCCTGCCCAAAAGCGATTTCATAAACCGCCACCTGCATTCCACCATTGCCGATGGCGTGGTGGTTACAAACAAACGCATGGCGGAACATTTTCTGAAGAAAATGGAACTCGCCGAAAGCAGACTCTGGCTTATTCACGGCGGGGTCGATACAGACCGTTTCCGGTTCGACCCCGAAGGCAGGGAAAATGTCCGCAGGGAATTCGGATTTGAAAAAGACGACTTTGTGATAGGCATGCTGGGACGCTTCGACCGGGTCAAAGGGCAGAAAGAGCTCATAGAAGCCGTAGCCAAGACCCGTCTCAACGTCAAAGACAGGCCGATAAAACTCTTTCTTATAGGATTTCCCACAGCCACCAGCAAACACGAAGTGGATACGTGGATTGCAGAAAAGCAACTCGGGGACATAACGGTCATAAGCGGCGTGGTGGATGACGTGGCTGCCTGCATTTCCGCACTTGATCTCGGAGTCATAGCTTCGCTGTGGTCGGAAACCATTGCCCGGGCAGCACTTGAAATAATGGCCTGCCGCAGGCCTCTTATCTCAACGGATGTGGGAGTGATGCCGGACCTGCTTCCGGCAGAGGCACTCGTCCCGGCTCAGGATGCAAATGCCCTGTCCATGAAACTGACCGACGCGGTAAACAAACCGGAATTTCTGGAAAAACTTCTATCAGAGCACGCCAGGACCATGTCTCAACTTACCGGCAGGGATTTTCTGAAAAGGACCATGACCTTATATCAGGGCGTGCTGGAATAGAAATCAGATCGGGCGAATCTTCGCTGGAACACCCACGGCAAGATGGTTGTCCGGAACATCCTGCAGGACAACGGCATTGGCCCCTATGCGGCAGTTTTTCCCCACGGTGACAGGACCTAGAACCCTGGCTCCGCTGCCTATAAGCGTTCCGCTGCCTATGACCGGAACTTCAGCCATACCGGACCTGCCGCCAATGGTCACACAACTTCCGACACTTACATTGTCACCGATCACCGCATCGTGGTGTATGACAATGCCGAGCCCTCCGTAGCCGAGGTCTACCCCTTTGCCGATCTGTGCGCCGAGACCGATCTGACAGCTGAATATTATCCGGATGAATAACTTGTTGATCAGTTGCGGAAGGACCGGAACTTTTTTTCGGTAAAGCCAAAAAGCCACTCGATAAAAAAACAGGACCAGCCTGCTCATATAATCCCCCCTGCCCCTGTATTCCTGACTTTGCTGATCAGCTGGGCCCGAAAACAGACCTAATCCGTTCCAGTTGCTCCGCAACTTCGTAGATAGTCAGGGCATACACCTTGGAATGGTTGTAGCGGTATATGACCTTCAGCTTTTTCTCTTTGCCCAGAGAGTTGCGCCAGCCGTGGCGCTTCAGAAAATTTGCCATGCTGGCAAGGGCGTCCTCCCTGCCGAACAGGTCAATGCGCCCGTCCCCATCGCCATCCACGGCGTAATTCAAGGCAGTCGTAGGCATAAACTGGCAGATTCCGAAAGCACCGTACGGGGACCCCGGAATCTCTGCTGGATTTACAGAATTTGCAGAGGAAAATGTAAGCAGAGCGGCGAGTTCACGGTAAGCCCAGTCAGCTTTCTTTTTCGTGCGCCTTTTGAGCCAGTCCATATCTTTTGCATCAAGTTTATCATAACCCAGTTCATCAAAAAAAAGCACCGGGTCCTGACTTGCCGCCATATTGGCAAGATTGCTGAAAGCCGGATTGTCCCCCAGAGTAAATCCCAGTTTTGTTTCCACAAGGAGCAAAGCCACCACAACCGAAGGCGCAACACCGTACTTCTTGTCTATCGAGGTCAGCAGGTCATAATGCTCTCTGAGATATGAATAAGCTCCGGCCAAAAGCACCGGCCCGACATATCTGGAATCGAAAGAAGCTTCCCGTTTCTTTTTTTTCGCGGGAGGCTCAAACTTGAGTCTCAGCAGGGCTTTCATCTTTCTGGCCATTATTCCGGAATCAAACTTAACGGAACTTGCTGCAAAAACAGTATCCACATACTCTCTGTTGAATCCGTCAGCCACAAGCCTGTCTTTGAGTGGGTCCCATCCATTATCTGCCGCTGCGGCAACGGCAGCAGAAAAGGCAAGCAGATAGATAAAAATCAATAGTACAAGCTTCTTACTCATAACCACAAAACCTTACAACCTGTTCATGGGAACATCTGCCATTTCGTCTTCAAAGTCGTCATCGATAAACATGGAATAATCGGAAATTTCATAATGCCTGCCGCAGGACCCGCAGCATAAAAAAACGGATGTTCAACTACGCTGAACGTAGAGTTCTCCACCGCATGCACTGCAACGGCAATCCTCATTGGAAGAGCTGTCTTCCCGCAAAATATTCCTGAAAACTTTTCTTTGATTAAACATTATTTCCTCCCCGATCATATTAGTGTTGAATCGGACCCAATGTCTACCCCAAAAAAAAAGCCGGATTTCCAATTTGGAAATCCGGCCGGATTTATCTGCAACCAGATCAGTTCGTCTTGAGCGAAGGGTTCTTTTCACCCATGGCCACGTAGAGTTTGGCCAGTGCAACCTGATAGTCGGACAGAGCCTGAATAAGCTGTGCTTCACTGTCACTGAGACGGGACTGAGCGTTCAGCACTTCGTTGTTGGTGCTGACCTGAGCCTGATAACGGGCCATAGCCATCCTGTAGCCTTCGCGACCGGCTTCAACAGATTTGCGGCCGACACCTATACGGTCTGCGGCAGCCTTCAGGCTTAAAAGCTGGTCCTTAATTTCGTAAGAAGCCTCAAGCTTGGTATTGTCAAACTCGGCTTTGATTTTCAGGACATTGTCTTTCGCCCTCTGGGCATCGTAATATGTCTGTCCCCAGCTGAAAAGCTCCCAGTTGAGGTTTGCACCCACGTTCCATGAATCGGGACGATTTCTGTAGTTGTATTGGTTCTTGCTTACGGAAGGATCACCGCCGGTACTGGAATAGTTCAAATCGGCAGTGATATCGGGATAAAAACCGCTTTCAGATATTGTCACATCTTCCTGAGCGATCTCAACAGCTTTCTGGGCAATCTCGAGATCAGGCCGTTTCTTGTCGGCAATTGCAATGCACTGATCAAGAGTCATGGAAAAAGGAAGATAAGTAAGCTCGCCGGTATAGTTTACCTTCTCATCAATCGGCAGGTTGAGCAGAGTGTTCAGCCTGGCAACGCGAGAGTCAACAGTGTTCTTGGCGATCAGCAGATTCTGCTCTGCGGTAGCCAGTTCAACTTCAGCCTGGAGCACGTCCACACGCGGACGCAGACCGACCTGATAAAAAGCCTGAATTACCTGCAGCTGGGATTTCAGCCTGGCTACGGAATCTTCCTTGCTTTTTACTTCCATGCGCCCCTGCAGCAGGGTCAGAAAGGAAGTCTGAATCTGGCTGATCAGTGCAAGTTCCGCATTATAGAGGCTGGCCTCGGTGGACTGCCGCTGCAATTTGGTTTTCTGGTATTTGGAAAGAAGTTCAAACCCCTTGAAGAGAGGCTGGCTTACATTGAGCGTGAATCCCCAGGCATCCTGATACCCGGATGGGGTATCGCCGTTCCTGGGCTGATCGTTGTAATGCGTATATCCGTAAGTTGCCTTAAGTGGGCCCCCGAACTGACCGCGCTGCGACTTGACCGCGCTATCGGAAGCCAGCAGGTCCTTGCGGGCAGCTACAATGGTCGGGTTCTGCTTGAGGCCAAGCTTGACGCAGTCTTCAAGTGTCAGGGTTCTGTCGGCGTCCTGCTCGTCCTTGGATACAGCCTGCGGCACCTGCGTGGTAGCCCCCTCCATTGTCACTGGAGTTTTGACTTCACCAACAGAGCTCTCCGGCTTGGCCTGCTGCGCAAAAGCGCTTGATGCGAAAATTAAAGCCAGTACCGCGGCAGACAAAAGGAAAATTCTTAATTTCATTATACACATCCTAAAACACGTGTAAGTTATCATTTTAACTCAGGTACAAAAACAAAATTACCCCATCTATAGTTGTTCCGGGACAACTAATCAAGTGGCAATTTCGTTTAAAACACGCTCTTAAGCGCGATAAATCAGAATACAACAGATATTTTTATTAAGATGCGCAGTCGGACTTATCCCCCTGAAGCTTATCCACCGTATGCTTCAAAGCAGGTATCACAGCTTCAAGGCTCTCCCGGACCGCCTTCGGACTGCCCGGAAAATTGATGACAAGACTCTCCCCGAGAGTTCCGGCCACAGCGCGCGATATCATGGCATGGGGAGTTTTTTCCAATCCTGCTGCGGTAACAGCCCGTTCAAATCCCGGCAGACGTTTTTCTATAACAGCAACCGTGGCTTCGGGAGAAACATCACGCGGCCCGACACCCGTTCCGCCGGTGGTAAGGATTAGATCAAATCTGCAGACATGGGCAAGATGCATGATCAGGGCTTTCAGTTCATCCCGCTCGTCCGGGATAAGATAGCCCTGCACAATGGAGACCGGAAGTGCCTTTTTTACCATCTCACCGATAAGCGGACCGGCCTCATCCATGCGCAGTCCGGCCGCACCCTTGTCACTTAAGGTGATAAAAGCCAACGAATAGCCGGTTTTTTCGATTGAGAGATCTGTGGGTCCTGAAGGAAGAAGACCGGTTATTTGAGCTGTGAGAAGCCTTGACCCCGGAATCCCGTCCGCCCAGAAAGCGGAAATGATTCTGAGTAAAGAATTCTCGCCCTGCATAAGCCCGAACCCGGCCCGCAGATCGCGCAGATCACCCTCTACAGGAACACAGGGAGTTCCCGGAGGAAGCGCTGCGGCATTTCCGAGAACTATACGGTCACCGATCTTCATATCCTCAACAACGGAAAAATCACATCTGATCATTGCCAGCTCCTTTGAATTATTACCCCGTCAAGCCAGAAGAACCGCCAGAATCCCGGTAATAAAGATTCCGTCGAAAGTACCGGCACCGCCTATGGATACAACCGGCGCATCAAGCACCTTTCTTGTTGCAGGCGTAGCCAGATGCAGCAGGTCCGCACCGATCAGTGTCCCCAAACTACCGGCCACGTATGCGGCCGCAGGAGCCAGATCACCCGGCACAAAAATAAGTGTCGCCAGAACAGTGATGAGCGGCGGGATCAGGACCGGGATGCCTATACCCACACCCGGAACCGGCCGGGCCAGTCCGTAGGCAGCAGCACTTACAACGGCAATACATATTAATATGGAAAAATCGAATCCGCTACGGGACAACAGCGAGAGAGACAACAGCACCGGAATCACGCAGCCGCCAAAATTTACCGCCACAACCTGATTGGTGAGGGCCCTGTCCTGCACGGGAGCTGTGAACATTCTTGTGTGCGGGTTGAACATACGCACACTTCTCAGACTGAAGTCCGGAACAAGTCTTGAAGACCTGAAAACCGGAATGTTTACCCCGCTGCCGAGAAGAGTGGCGATCAGCAGCAGAAACCCCTGCCCCGGAGTAAGCCCCAGTTTGGAAAAAGCAACCGTAACGAGGCCAACCTGTACAAATATAAACAAAAAGAGTATGAAAACAAAAAAAATAACACCCAAAAACATAACTGTCGGCAAAGAAAACATCGGGCCGCGCATAAATTGTACTCCTTGATTTTCGTGCAGCATGAAGTTCGTATTAAATGATATTAATGCAGACACTTCAAGATTTTATTGCTAAATTGCCGTAACAGGTTCCACTTCGATCAAACGGAGGTTAATCATATGAAAGGGATCATTCTGGCCGGAGGTTCCGGAACCAGACTCTACCCGCTGACAAGAGTGGTCAGCAAGCAACTGCTGCCGGTCTATGACAAGCCGATGATCTACTACCCCCTCTCGACGCTTATGATTTCTGGGATAAGAGACGTCCTGATCATATCCACCCCGGATGACCTGCACCGCTTCACGGATCTCCTCGGAGACGGTTCGAACCTTGGAATCAACATTTCGTACAAGGAACAACCCAGACCCGAAGGATTGGCCCAGGCTTTCATTATCGGCGAGGATTTTATAGGTAACGACAGCGTAAGCCTTATTCTAGGAGACAACATCTACTATGGGCACGACCTGCCGTACATCCTGCAGAAAGCAGCTTCCCTCAAGGAGGGCGGAACTGTATTCGCATACGCGGTGAAGGACCCAAAACGGTACGGAGTGGTGGAGTTCGACAGAAACCGTTCGGTGCTTAGCATCGAGGAGAAACCGGAAGTCCCCAAATCAAAATTTGCGGTGACCGGCCTGTATTTCTATGACAACACGGTTATTGATATTGCCAGAAAGATAAAGCCGTCCGCCCGCGGGGAACTGGAAATAACAGATGTTAACAATGAATACCTGAAACGCGGACAGCTCAATGTGGAACTGCTCGGCCGCGGTTATGCATGGCTGGACATGGGAACTCATGAATCACTGCTGCGGGCCGCGGCTTACGTGGAGGCCATCCAGCAGCGACAGGGCTTCCTGCTGGCCTGCCTTGAAGAAATAGCCTTCCGCATGGGCTACATAAGCGCTGATCAATTGCGGGAAATGGCCACGGATATGCTCAAAAACGACTATGGGCAGTACCTTATGGAAATATACAAAGAAGCAAAGGCGGGAAACAATGCGTAAATTTATGATAATATTTGTCCTGGCCCTGATGCTGGCCGCCCCGTCAGGGGCAAAATGCGATGACTCCACCCTGCATACGGCATTTGCCAAGCTGTCCGGAATAGAAGCAGCCCTTGCGACCCTGTCCCGGCAGATCGACAAGGCCGCAGGCATGGACTCACAGCCGGACCGGGTTTACGCCATGCAGGATATGTCCGGCCTTTGCAAATCCAGCAAAATGCAGGTCCACAGTCTGAATTCTCTGTTCTCGGTAGTAAAACTGATAAAATCGGAAAAGCGGTTTGAAAGCGATGAATCCCGCAGGCTGAAAAAACAGTGCGGTTACGCCTTCAACGACTTCAACCGCCGCCGTGTGTTTGTTCTGGATATTCTGAAAAAGGCCAAAGACCAGACTTTGAGAGATCTAGCCCATATTTTTGATGCGCAACTCGGCATAGCTGTCAAACAGCTTACCAAAATCAACGCCAAACTGAATTAATTATGAACCTAAAAAACGAAAAGCGGCACAGGTTGTGCCGCTTTTCGAAAAGAGCCGTAAAAACTCTTTTGAAATTTTCTAATGATGACCTTCGTTTTTGCCCTGTTCAATTCTGTAAAAAGCCATGTACAGAATCCACGCAAGATAAACGAAAATAAGAGAAACACCTACAAAGCCAGCGGTAGTGCTGTGGCCCATGTTGTGCAGAAGTTCACCGATCATACCCTGTTACCTCCAAGTATTTAACCCTGTTTATTTGCCAAAATGTCTGATATTCATCACCATTATTTACAGCAATGTCAAGCTCTAGTTTCTGCATAAAGATTGACAATAACGCTCTTCCGACTATTATTATCTCATTGGCCGTATCTGAATCACAAGAATCTCTGGTCTGTTGAAAAGACATGACCGGCAACCTGCATAAAAAACAAAGCAACGTGATGGCTGAATCAAAAAATGATCCGGGCCTGCTGGGCAGACTGAAAACCAAACTGGATAGAATGCTTGGCAGAAAACCCTGTGAAGCACTCGACATCTCGTATAATCCCAAGCAGGATACCCCAAGTGCAAGGCAGTCCTTCCGGATCAAGGTGGACAACATGCACATAATCTGCCGCTCTCCGCGAGTGAAGTGCCGGGTCTGTGATATAAGCGCTACTGGAGTCGGTTTTTTAAGTTCCGCGGAATTCCCTGTGGGTGAGACAATAGAAACGGCACTGTTCTGGTCCGGAAAGCCGGTTATAAAGGGGTTGAAGCTCAAGGTGATGCGGCAGGCGAAAAAACATATCGGCTGTGAATTTGCACCCCTTGAACGCGGCCAGGAGAAACTGATCAGCAAGATAGTGCTGGCAGCCCAAAAGCGGCAGATTGAACGCAAACATAAATGCTCGGAGCCCGATTCAGCAGATAAGGATATCTGTGATGAGGCGCGCAGGAATGCAAAACGCGGCTCAGCAAAACATGACGGCCGGAAAATAAAACTCTGATTTCACACATCCGTTAACGAGACCAATACATGCGAATAGTTATTCTAGATGGATACACAGTCAATCCGGGAGACAATCCCTGGACGGAACTTGAAAAACTCGGTGATCTGACTGTGTATGACCGCACAGATCAGGATGAAGTTCTTGAGCGTGCAGCAGATGCCGAAATAATCCTGACCAACAAAACCCTGCTTACCGCAGAAATAATCAATTCCCTGCCAAAACTTTCATTCATCGGCGTGCTGGCTACCGGCTACAACGTGGTCGACCTTGGTGCAGCTGCCGAGAGAAAAATTCCGGTCTGCAATGTTCCGGGATATTCTCCGCCTTCGGTTGCGCAGCACGTTTTCGCCCTGTTGCTGGAATTCACCAACAGAGTCAGTATGCATGACCTTGCGGTTAAAAACGGCGAATGGGCCACGCAGGAAGATTTCTGCTTTTGGAAATCTCCTCTTCTGGAGCTTGCAGGAAAAAAAATGGGGGTAGTCGGTTTCGGCGGAATCGGGCAGATGGTCGGAACAATTGCCCACGGATTCGGTATGGAGGTTCTGGCCTACGCACCGCGCCCCAAACAGGCTCCGCCATATGCACCATTCCGTTTTGCAGGATTGGAAGAACTTTTCCGCGAAGCTGACGTGATCTCGCTGCACTGCCCGCTTACTGCCGACAATGAAAGATTTATCAACCGGGACATGCTTGAAAGCATGAAATCGACAGCGATTCTGATCAATACCGCCCGAGGACCACTGATAGATGAAGCGGCACTGGCTGAAGCCCTCTGCAAAGGAAAAATAGCCGGGGCGGCACTGGACGTGGTAGAGGAAGAGCCGATGCTGCCGGGAAATCCCCTTTCCGGGGCTCCGAACCTCATCATAACTCCGCACATAGCGTGGGCGACTCTGGAAGCAAGGTCCAGACTGACATCAATTATGGTTGGTAATGTGGCATCCTATCTGCGCGGGAAACCTAAAAACGTGGTTAACGGGCTCTAAAAAAATCAATCGGCGGTGAACCTGTTTACCGCCGCGATAAGATCCGCCTTTCTGACAGGTTTGGTCATAAAATAATCGCAACCGACGTCGTAGGCACGGTTCTCGTTCTCCGGGAGGGCATGTGCCGTTACAGCGATGATGGGTGTTTTTGAAAGGCTCATGTCGTTTTCGTAAGACCTTATCCGTCCGGTAGCTTCGTATCCGTCCGTGTAAGGCATCTCGATATCCATCAGAACAACGTCATATTTGTTCTGCATGAACATCTCCACCGCGATATCACCGTTTTCGGCCACATCAATAGAATAGGGCAGCTTTTTCAAATACAGCCGCACCAACAATACGTTGTTTTCGCAATCTTCTGCCAGGAGTATCTTCAAGGATTTTTCACCCTCATTATTTTTACCACTCTCTCCTGCAGATTCCGGAACACTTTTCAACTCACCTGAATGCATCTGATACCCATCTATTGTGTCAAAAAAATGGACCGCAATGTTGCCCATTCCTCCCATTGCCCGCGAAGTTAATAAATCATCAGTCACCCAAAGGCAAACAGTTTATTTGAAGAATAAATAACAACAAAACTACCGAAAACAGCCAGCCCGAACTCGATTTCTATCCAGATACTCCGGAAGACCTGACCATGTCGGCAAACGATTCAAGATCGTTCTTTTCTCCATCCACGTAATCCTCAGGATACAGGAGAGCTGACATGAAAAAAACACTTCCTATTTCAAGCGATGTAGAGGCCGAGGAAGAAAACCTTTTCAACCTTTTGGCAATCCGTTTCCGGTCATCATCCTTCAGGCCGATCATGTACGATTCGCTATTATCGGCCATCTCCGCCAACCGCACAGCTTTACTGCGCATCAGTTCCCGGTATGCCTGTTCGTCTGAGTTATCATGCAGGGCAGAGGATGCTTCCTTTTCAATCTCCCTGATCTGAAGGGCTTCCCCTTCCAGCCAGTCTGCAAGCTTTTCGTAAGAACCGGTCATTAGAACACCTCTGATGAATTTTTGCGCCAGTCTACCTCCGCAAAACACCAAAGGCAAGAGAGCCTGGAAAAAAGCCGCTACTCTTTCCACACAGGTCTAAAGGGAACCGCACATGTTTCTGTAGTTACCGCATTCCTGCTTATTAATAAACGGACACGGCGACTTCATGAACCATTTCTTGCGCGGGCACCAGAACCTGTCCTTGAAAGGTTCGTTGCACCCGTCTCTGGTCAGCATTTTCCTGTCACGGTTTCCAACAACAAACGATCTGCCTTCGATTCTTACGCTCAATACGGTCATAATGACCTCCACTGCTTTCATCAGCTGCGACTGACTTGATCCTCCTTGGGGGTTGCCTGATTTACAATCTTCATCAACTGAAATAGAGTATGCACCTAGCATGCCATAGTTACGGCAGATTAAATTCTTTGCTCTTTACATCCGGATGAAATGATCTTAACCATTAACGTTTGCGTTAAACACCGCAGCTAATACAACCCGGCTGGAAGCCAGTGCCCAGACCGGTTCAAGGAGCATGTTTTGCCAATACTTTCCGCCAGCACAGGGATAACCAGATACAGGGTTCTGGAAGAAATCAGCGACGACCTTATCCGGGAAATCCCGGAAAGGCTTATCAAATTCGCCTTCATGGACATAGATCATACCGCCGAGGAACGTTCGTTCGGATGGGTGAACATGGACGACATGCTTGACGACAAGTGGACGATTTCACCACCGGAAAAAGCCCAGTACTTCACATTTTCCCTGCGGCTTGATACCCGCCGCGTTCAGCCTGCCGTACTAAAAAAACACTACCAGATAGCCCTGAACCACGAGATGGCCGAAGCAAAGAAGGAAGGAAAAAATTTCATCTCCCGGGATCGCAAAAGGGAAATCAAGGACCAGGTTACCCTGAAGCTCAGAGCCCGTTCACTGCCCATTCCCGCAGTTTTCGATGTGGTCTGGAACGTCCCTGAAAACCGGCTCTACCTTGCGGCGACCAACTCAAAAGTCATGGAACTGTTTACCGACTATTTTTCGGAAACCTTCGACCTGACCCTGGAACCGCTGACGCCATTTTTTCTGGCCATGGAAATGCTCGGCGAAGACGCCGCCAAAAAGCTCGAATCCCTGGACCCCACTTATTTTGTAGGCTAACCGCCTAAAGGAGCACACATGGACCTCTTGATGCTTGCCGAAAGGGAAAACACCCTTTTAGGCCAGGACTTTCTGACCTGGCTCTGGTTCAAAAGCGAAATAAACGATGGTATGTTCGAGCAGGAAAACGGTGAACGTTTCATGCTCTATATGGAACAGCGCATGTCCGTGCAGGGCGGTGACGGAGAGAATGTCGATACGGCCACGGTAAACTCGGCCAGCGGCGACATGACCGAGGTTCTTTACGGGCTGCGTACGGGGAAAAAAGTCACCCGCGCGCAACTTAAGATGGAAATCGATGAAAACGTGTGGCAGGTTCAGATTAAGGCCGAAGATTTCGCCATGGGCGGATTGAAAACCCCCAAGGTGGATATGAAAGATGAGGAAGGAGACGACCCGGATGGGAAATTCCTGGAAAAAATCTACCTGATCGAAAAATGTATGACCCTTTTCGACCGCGTATTCAAGGAATTCATAACCCTGAGAATTTCGGAGCAGTGGCAGGATGAAGTGGCAAAATTCCGACACTGGCTCCGGGAAGGCGAAAACTAGCATGTCCAAGATCACACTGGCGGCATTCGGAGACAGCCTCACCGAGGGATACGGTCTCCCCGCGTACAGCTCATTTCCGGCCCAGCTGGAGCGCAGACTCCTTGAGGAAGGCTGCCATGTGGAAATCGTCAATTTCGGCCTGTCCGGGGACACATCCGCAGACGGATTGCTCCGGCTTGCCGATGTGATTGAAAGCAGACCGGATTGCGTCTACCTGGAATTCGGCGCCAACGACTGCTTTCAATTGCTGGACCCGGCTCAGCTTGAAATGAACCTGTCCGCCATGATCGAGGCTTTTCAGGAGGCAGGAACACCTGTTCTCCTGCTGGGCTTCAAACCGATGAACTTTACCCCCCATACCTACTCCTCCGCCTTCTCGGCCGTTTATCCGGCTGTGGCCGAAAAGTACGGCATCCCCCTCTACCCCAGTTTTACGGACGGAATCGGTGAAAATCCTGAACATTACCAGCCGGACGGAGTGCATCCGAACAACGAGGGAGTTCAGATAATGGTTGAAAGGATTTTCCCGACTGTCAGGGATTTTCTTGATTCCCTGTAGCCTCGATTTTCCTTTTTTCAGCATCAAAAGCACAGAAACGATAAGAACCGGCCCCCGAAAGTTCATTACCGTACGTTCAAAGACAGCGACAATGGACTGATTAATATTGTAATTTCTTCTCCGCAAAGTTATCTTAAGGGATAAAATACGGAGAACGAATGGAAGAAAACAATAGTCCCCAACCTTCCGGGGAAGAAGCTGCCCCGAACCAAAATCCGAAATCACCCAACAAGCCTTCAGTCGCCCTTATAATCGGCTCCGAGGGAATAAAGTCCTTCTGCGCCCTGCCGTTCATCGAATACCTGCTTGCTGAGGGGGTCGGAATAGATCTGGTAATCGGAGTCAGCGGCGGGGCACTGCTGGCGGGGTTTCTCGGAACCGGATACGACCTGCGCCAGATTCAGGACATCTTTTCCAAGACTGTCGATCCCCGTTTTTTTACCGATGTAGACTACGATTCAGTCCTTGAAATAGCCAGCACAGGCATGGGCAGATTTTCATCCTCCTCCGGTATACTGAAAACGGACTGCCTGAGACGAACGTATGAAATCCTGTTCAAAAAAACCGACATCTCCGACCTGAAACCCCGCACTCTCATAGCCGCAACCGAGCTTGCCACAGGAGAACCCGTCATCCTTGACCGAGGGAATCTGGCCAAGGCAATCTATGCCGGGAGCGCAATATACCCGCTGATGCCTCCGGGAGAAATTGACGGGCGAAAACTCATCGACGGGGCTTTCTCCTCCCCTGTTCCCATAATGGAATGCGTAAAAAGACAGATAGACATCATCATCGCCATATATTTCGATGATGCCTGCAACCCGGAGCCTGAAAGCTTCATGGAAAGCTATTTCAATACATCGCGCATCTTCAAACGCTCAATCCTGACCAGCCAGCTCCCCCTTGCCATAGACATGCACCACCACGAAATCATTCCGGTCTACATAAAGCACCCCCGTCCGATTGAATTATGGGAAGTGAACAAGCTGAATGAAATTGTTCATGCCGGTAAAGTAGCCCTGAGCAACAAAAAAGAAAATTTTCAGGATGCGGTGCAAGAATACAGTAAGAAAATGGAATTACGTGCGGAAAAACGCAGACGGGCGGAAGCGGAGAAAATCGCTTCCGAAAACAGGAAAGAAACAAAGGCGCAAAAGAAAGAACAACTGACCGAACAGAAAAATAAGCAGGAAGATCAAAAACAGCCGGACACCCCCAAACGTACCTTCAAAATAGTAAAAAGCAAACGCAAGGAAAGGAAGGGCAAAGGAGTATGAAAACATTTCTAAGATTGATCATCGCGCTGCTCGTGCTCAGTTCACCGGCGATGGCGGCAGACATAACTATCGGCACCGTCTTTGAGATATCCGGCCCGAATCAGGCGACTGCGCAGGAAGCAATGAACGGAGCCCTGCTGGCTGTCAAACAGATAAACGGGGCTAAACGGGGAATCAACGTAAAACTTGAAATGCGTTCCACATCCGGACAGCCGGAAGATGTGCTGAAAACGATCAACTCATTTCAGGAGATCAAGGGATTAAGTGCCGTAACCGGGCTGATCTCCGATGATGCAGCCATGAACGCCGCCCCGGCCATGCAGGCCGCAGATACCACATTTCTGTGCACAGGAGCGCAGACCGACGGGCTGGCCCAATCAGCAGGAAACTGCATATTCACACTGGCAGTCCCGGACATCCGCATCGGACAACTCCTTGCCGATTTTGCCGCCAATACGATTCAAACTGGCAACATAGCTCTCATACGTTCGGACCTTAGCGATTCATGCGCCAGACAGGCGGACAGTTTCGCACGCAGATTCAAGCACAACGGCGGGAAAATCATGACCGAAATGCGCATAACCGAACAAAACGCGGATCTCGGTTTCATTGCCGCCAAGCTGAAGGATCTCATTCCTCCGCCGCCATCAAACAGCACGGTAACAGAAGATGCTCTCGGAGCCAGCGATTTTGACGATGACGGAGCGGTGATAATTACCGGAAAACGTGATCAGTCCCCGGCCCCGCCCATGGTGGAGACCGTGGTGATCTTCGCGCCTGCGCACATGGCCGCAGCCGTTATGAAAATGCTCCAAAAAAACGACCTTGTATACCGAACCATCGGAGGGAGTTCTTTCGACACCGTCACCATGTGCAGCACCATCAACAACTGGCCCGGAACGGTCTTTTACGCAGCACAGGCCGCCCTTACCCGCGAAGATCCCCTTGTTGATGATTTCGTGCAGAAATATACGAATCTTTTCGGATCGGCACCGCAGACCGGCTATTCGGCCATGGGTTTCGATTCGGTTATGCTGCTTGCGGACGCAGCCGAAAAAGGCGGACCGGAAAGCAAATCCCTGCGCACGGCCCTGAACGGTATAACCGATTTTTCAGGGGTGAGCGGAAAAATATCTTTCCATGAACGGGCTGCAAGCAAACCGCTCTATATCATGCAGTCACAATCAGGACAGATTTCGCTGGCTGCGGAAGTGGACTGATCCCGCTAATCTTTCTCTATACTGCGCCGGGTGGCCCTGACCAGCAGGACAATCATGCCCCCGGCGACCAGAAGGGCTGCAAGCAATTTCCAGTTGAAAGAACCTTTCAGAACTCCGGCGGAAAGGATATGGCCCCCGGCCGTGAGGAACACTGTTTCCGGGATGAGGCAGACCACGCTCATTATGATGTAGGGAATGTAACGGATTCTGGTAACGGACAACAGATAGTTGGCTATGGAATAAGGCACGACCGGGACAAGCCTGCTCAGGGCCAGCACCTTTACCGGGTGGTGATGGCTGAGCATCTCGATCCGTCTGAAATTAGGGTCTGAGCCGAACTTCCTGAGTATCAACCCCCTGAAGATATAACGCCCGAGCACAAAGGATACGGATGCTCCTCCGGCCATGCTGATAAGACACATGGCTGTCCCCTTCAGCGCCCCGAACAGAACCCCGGCGACAACCGTAAAAATGGTCTGCGGCAGCCCCAGAGTCATACAAACCACGTTGATCAGCATGAATACCAGCGGAGCAAAGTTACCGCTTTTCTCGATCCATGCCGTAATGGCGCTTAGGTGCCCCTCGCCGAAATGCTCCGCGGCATAAGAAATTCCGCCCACAACAGCCAGCAGCACAAGCCCGTGCAGTATTATTTTGTGACCATGCCCAGATCTGTTCACCATAATTTCCCCTTTCTTTGTCGACCACTATTTCATACCGTACAAGTCCGAAGTTTACGTGACAACTGTCGCTTATAAGGATAACACACGCTGACCGACAGCAGTTTTATTACTGAAAAATACATTTTCAGAAAACAATAATCAGGGGAAAATAATGCGCTACGAGTTAAAATTGATGGATACCCTTTCAGGAGCCGGTTGTTTCGCGGCTTTTCCCGGCCCGAACCTTAGCTTTTCCGAAGTACTGGAACATCTTGAAGCCCATCCGTTTGACGAATACATGCACCGCCATATGCTGGATATGCTCGGCAAGCACCGCACCCGCAAAGTTCAGAAGCTGATCGGGGAAGTTAAGGGAAATCCCGACAAAAAAGTTCTGGCCGCCCTGCTCTACGAAGCGGTCCTGACCCATCCCCGCCTTGAGTCCCTCCGGGCCGAAGTTGAAAACAGCTTCGATGCCGCGGAGTTAAAAGAATACTCGCCGACCCTGCATCTGCGCTCTCATCTGCAGACAGACCAGCCGCTGCATAACAGCTGGACCTCCATTTTCGCCGACAACATAGAAATGCACACCGAACTGCCTTTACCTGGGGAAACAGGCGCCACGGCACTGTACGCAAAAGACGAACTGCCCGCAAAGACTGCTGTGACGGCAGCGGAAATCAAATCAGGCCTTGAGGCGGAAAACAAGCTTCCTCCGGCAAAACCGCGTTCCCCCATCGAGCTTGTGACGTCCAATGCAAACCGCAAGCTTGAATCCATAGGAGCTTTCATGGGACCGCAGATGCGGCAGAAGGGCTGTTTAAGCCCCTTTGCGGTTCTCCATCACTGGATGGTGGAAAACAGGACAAGCAACGGAGCCCTGAGTAATTCCCTGCGGGCCATCCAGACCAGTTACGGACGTGGGTTGACATTTGAGCAGGCCTGCGTGTCCTGCGCCATGGAAGTGGTTGAACGGGTAAGTTCCTATGCCGACATCGGAAAATCCGGAGTCATGGGCCGCACAGAAGATCTTCCTGTCATAAAGGGCACTTATGAAGAGATAAGCGCAAAAGGTTCAGCGCTGAATCCTGCACAGTTGAGCCTTGAGGTGCCGTACGAAGGCCAGCCGCTGTGGTGGATGCCCTCTGAAATGTTTGACGGGGCCGCGCATGTTCCTTCCATGCTTCCGGTGCAGCATATTTTTCTTTTCTGCAACCTTGATGAACAGAGCCTGTTCAGTGGGCTGAGCTCCACAGGGCTCGCATCCGGCAACACCATGGCCGAAGCAAGGCTGAGTGCCCTGCTGGAAGTTCTGGAAAGGGACAGTGATTCCACCATTCCCTTTGACATGGACAGATGCTTCACCGTTGAAACGGACGACCCGGCCATCAGCAAGCATCTTGCAGACCTTGAGTCCTGCGGCATAAAAGTATGGTTTCAGGACACAACATCCGAGTTCGGAATTCCCTGCTACAAGGCCTTTGCCATCGGCAAGCACGGCGACGTGAACAAAGGCGGAGGGTGCTCCCTGAACGCCAAAAGGGCACTGATCTCAGCCCTGACCGAAGTGCCCTACCCGTTCCCCGGCCCGCCCACATCCGAGCTTCCGCAAGGATTGCCCGTACGCTCTCTGGAGTCCCTGCCCGACTTTTCAACCGGAAGTGCGGAAGGCGACCTCATGGTGCTGGAACAGACCCTCGCCGCAAACGGATTCTATCCCCACTACGCCAACCTGACGCGCAAGGACCTGCAGATTCCTGTAACAAGGGCAGTTGTTCCGGGTCTGGAGATAGTCACCGATTTCGACAAGTTCTCACGCGTAAGCAAGAGGCTTTATCGCAACTATCTCGACATCAAGAATCTTCTGTAATAAACTGCAGCCAAACTTGACTATGTAAAACACAAAGTATATCAAACACTACTTTCCGTGCCCGGATGGCGGAATTGGTAGACGCAAGAGACTTAAAATCTCTCGAGCTTACGCTTGTGCGGGTTCAAGTCCCGCTCTGGGTACCAAAAAAATTAAGGGTTTCCGAACAATCTTCACAGATTGTTCGGAAACCCTTTTTTTGTGCGCAGCGCCATTTTGAGCCTTAATGGGGCGACACCGAAGAAAGGGGCGCCAGCCCGATTGATGATATTTCAACATTCATCTTGAACAATGCTATCATTACCCGAAAACATAACACCTGACGGCAAACTCTTTGAAACAAGAACAATGTGGGAGTTGAAAAAGCCGAAGCTGCAGCAAAGGCTGTAGGCGGGATATCCATTGTTCCCAGGTTTACCGCATCAGAACGAGAACAGGGGCTGAGTGACTTTAACGATCTGCACAAGTCCAGCGGGCTTGGAGAAGTCCAGAATCAGCTCTCAGGGCTGTTCAAGCAGCAGAAAAAGGTTGTTCAGAAACAGACCACGGCTAAGGCCATGGCGATGTAAAAAAAACTTCAGATGGACTCTGAGGGGGGACCATCTGAAAGATCGAAGGCTTTTCTTTTCTAAGGGTAAAAGGTAGGTTGGAGATACGTACAAACAAGGAGAAATTATATGGCAAAAATGACCCGTGAAGAAAAATTTCAAATCATTCAGGAAATAAGAAAACTGGATGCAGAAGGCAAGCATGATGAAGCTTATGAACTGAGATACAAGCTTCCTCTTGCGCCGCACTTGGCCAAGGCATTGAAAGACACTGTTGGAGCTGAGGAGTTACGTAGTTCAAAATTTGACCTTTCGGAGGCTAACGAAGCATATGGGCAAAACTGGCTTACTGTTTAAGTTAGGTTCTAAACTTAACGATGATTGGGAAGCATACCAGCAAAAAGAAAACACACCTGAAGCCATTGCTTTCCAGAATGGCCTCAAGGATACTTTGGGGATGTACAAGGAACTGGCTGAATACCAAGATCCCGAAGCCATTCTGAAAGCTGAACAAATTGCACTGATTCAGGAAAAGGAATTTGCCAACTCGGCAGAGATGGTCAACAGTATCAAGCCGGGCTTAACCCAGCTTGATGAGGCCAGACAATCTCTGGAGCTGGTCCATGACAGCGAAGCGTACCATAAAGCGGCTTCCACATACGCCGGTAAACGAAAACAAGGCGGCCTGCCACTGGACGGTTTCAGGAAGTTCATAAAAAGCCATCAGGCTAGGCTGACCAACCGCCTCAAGGCTGACGGCTCTCACGAAGAAAAAAACATCCTCCGGCAACGCAAGGCCAATCTCAAGGTCGCAAATGAGGCCTATATCAAATTACAGAAAAAAGCCCTCGGCATGGGTAACGCCAAGGGCATGGTCATGACTAGGTAGCAGGGAACTCTGAGGGGGGATTCCTGCAAAAAACACAAAATTAAGCCTATAAAACTTATTTTATTTATTAGTATTCTTCATGCTCAAGGCTATTTTTGCCAAGATCAACCACCTGAGAATGGATCACGACGTCAAACCATTTTTTAAAAAGCCTTCTATCCCGATTCTTGGGCCACAAGTCAACCCTCAGATCCCATGATTCCAGCTCAAGTTCAAATATTTCCCTACTGTTCTTTAAAATATATTCTAGAGCCTTGCCATTGTCCTCATAGTCCGGAACCAAAAAAGTCATGCAGTCATCGCGAAGATCCGCCAAGGTTACATCGGGCACTTCTCCCGCATCGGGAAGCGACTTAGCCCAATCCACAAAAGGCTGTCTGGGCTTCACAATTGCAACAATCCTATTAATTACTTTCATATTACGCTTCACTTCGGTTAGACGTTCTTTGGCAATCTTAAAATATTCGTACTTTAGCCCCGTCCCTGACCTTGGCTGCTGCTCCACTACTCAGCCCGCCAGGGTCTCACCTCTTCCTGCTGCGCCTCCGGCTATCCTTTATGGCCTAAAAAAAAACGAAAACCGATGCTATTAGAACGAACTACAGGCTGGGATCTGAGACGACTGGCAGAACGCACGTTCCTGCTGACGTCGATCCAGCCGCCACCACGTAAAATGCGGAACTCGCCTGAATCAGACCTTTCAGGATAAACGCTAGCACCTTCCGAATATTCTCCATACCAATCCTGACACCACTCCCAAAGATTACCGTGCATCTGGTAAAGCCCCCATTGGTTGCAGGGAAGAGCCTTAACTGCTACGGTACTATCTATATGGACAGAACCGTAATAATTAACTTGCTCTGTAGTTATTTTATGCCCGAATGAATACGGAGTCAGCGTCCCTGCTCTACAAGCGTATTCCCATTGGGATTCGGTCGGATGCCAGAGCTTCAGACCGTTTAATTTATCATTCGTAATCCTCAAAAATTCCTGACAGTCATTCCAGGAAACAGAATCAACTGGAAGCTGCTCCTCTCCCTTGAACTGGCTAGGGTTATTGCCCATAACCTTTTCCCACAATTTCTGAGTACAGGGCGTGTCTGCCAGCCAGTAACCTTCAGTCAAAGTCACTTTGTGCAAAACTTCATCACTAGAACGCCCTGGTTCGCCGAAAGGCGAACCCATCAAGAAAATACCAGGACGTATCCAGCGCATGACCTGTACCACACCTTCAATCAGCAAAGAAGCCCAAAGGCCATACTTATCCTGCCCCCATGAGTTGGCCCATAGTGGAGGAAAAGGATTTGGAGGCACGCAATTATCTATAAAACCTAACTTATTTGAACTCATTTTGTTCCCGAACTTATCGCATCATCTCGAAATTCTGGCATGGTAAAAAAAGCATACCTCATCACACCTCCACTCTCCATATTTGCGGACCCCACGCCGTCCCTGACCTTGGCTGCTGCTCCGCGACGCAGCACGGCAGGGCCTTGCTCCCATTTTGCGCCTCCGGCTAACCTTTTTGGCCTAGGGAAAAACGAAAACCTATATCCCTGAAACGGATGACCGGCCGGTCCCTGCTGCGGCTGGCGGAACGCACGTCCCTGCCGTCGTAGATCCAGCCGCCACCACGCAGAACACGGAGCTCGCCTGAATCAGGCCCTTCAGGATTAACGCTGGCACCCTCCGGATATTTTCCATACCAATCAGAGCACCACTCCCAAACATTCCCGTGCATCTGGTAAAGTCCCCATTGATTGCTGGGAAGCTCCTTCACAGCTACGGTACGTTTTCTATACACTCCTTTGGCCTCACCCTTGCCTGGATTATTGTCGTCATAATTCACTTGATCCGTAGTTATCTTATAACCAAATGAAAACGGAGTTTGTGTTCCTGCTCTACAAGCGTATTCCCATTGAGCTTCGGTCGGAAACCGAAGCTTCGACCCGTTAAGTTTGTCGTTAGCAATCCTCAAGAATCCCTGACAGTCATCCCAGGACACGGAATCAACTGGTAGCTGCCCCTCACCCTTGAACTCACTTGGATTACTACCCATAACCTTGTCCCACAATTCCTGAGTGCAGGCCGTGTCCGCCAGCCAATAACCTTCAGTCAAAGTCACTTTGTGCAAGACTTCATCAGCAGACCTATCTAGCTCGTCTTTCGGGGAACCCATCATAAATGTGCCGGGCTGTATCCAGCGCATGCGTTGTTTTACGCCTAAAATATTCAGATCAGCATAAAGGCCATATTGATCAAAGCTGTAAGATTCTGCCCAGGATATGTCAGGTATTTCGGTAGACAGTATGCTCTCGTATTGAGATTGATTAAACCAGAATCCATTTTCGGTATTATTTTCCGATGTATGTTCGAGAATTATTCCGCTTAATAATGAAGTAGCATTTAATTTTGGTAATCCGCCTTGCTTTAATTCGCCACCTAGAGAAGACTCATCTAATATAAAAGTTTCCACGGATTCAATTTCGCTTGGAAGAACATGTTTTATTATAGAATCGTTAAATGGGAGGGCAGCATACAATCCAGTGGCATCGCGATAGATTGATTCGGCCCAGTCTGGTTTTGGTTCGGCAGCAAGAGTGATGGATTCAAACTTTGATTTTAAAACAAGATTGTTTTCAAAAGGAATAGGAATGCTGAGTCCCTCAGTAAAGGTACATTGTTTTAAAGCATCTCGAGATCCATGTTTAATTAACCGATGCCCCTTGATTGACACTAGCGGAAGACCATTCCGCCTCTGATGGGCTTTACTGAACAAATGAAGCCCGGTCCCGACCTGACGCACTTCCCATTGGTCCGTTGCACCATCCTGCCTCTCGTCCGAATCAAAATCCTCTTCGGTCAAAAAGGATGGTATAGTCTTACTCTCGCGGGAAGCCCATTCCTCCTCAAAAACTTTTGCAGCAGTCTTAAGCAATTTATCTGCCCCATCCACCCCTCTGACATGATCAAGCTGTCGCCAGCACATACGTTTTACCCATGCCTTAAAAGCAGATGCCTCCGAACTATGGGCCTTATCAAGGCACCCTCCTATCCACGAAAGATAATCTTTTAGTTCTTCAGGAATAGGCGCATGAACATCAAACTCCTTGCGCAGAACATGCTGAGTCAACCTCTCTTCCAACTGCACTTCCGGAGCCAAGAATTCATGATGGGTTTCTATCAACTTTAATGCTCTTTCTTTCTGTCCCTCCGGGAGCAAAGCAAATCTATTTCTATATCTTCGCTGCTCGTCAGGTTTGAATAAAATGGATTTATAAAAAGTGTTAACAACCTCATGATTCCAGACCAAAGCTTCTGTTCCGACACTGGCTGCTGGAAGAAAACTACGCATAGAACGCACTAATCCAGTATCAATATATACTGCCGGAGAAAGTAATGTCAGAAGACTTTCAACATAATCCTGCTCTTCTTCATCCCCCTGTTCGTCCCAAATCTTCTCTTCACTTTTATTAGCCGAAGGATGAACAAAATCGTCTAATGAAATCTGCCGAAACAGATTCGAATGATCATCATCCCACATGTCTTTTGAAGCCGGGGTCAATACAACCGGCTTAATTCCCGAATCACGCAAAGTTCGACCAAACTGCACCCACTGACTACGCTCAAAAGAAGAGCCAAACACTCCCAGATCGGAAAAAATTAATAAAGGGGCACCACCTTGATTGATTCTGACAGGCTTGAATTCTCCATATTCAGGATAAAAAGCACGTTGTAATGGACCGTCACTAAGACAACAAAATTCCAACCGCGATGGTCCGGTAAGCTTCCGCACACCGGCAATTAGCCAATGAAAATCATCTCGAAAAGGAGATAAGCACCGAGAACCATCCATTATAATCTGTGAAAAGGAAGCCCAAGTCTTACGCTTTTTTAATGGGATATGAGTAAAAGCCTCACCGCGGGAAAGAACACGCAAAACTTCCCGCTCATCAGGCTGAGTGGAATGAATGTCTCCCTGCAAAATCCCTTTCAAGACAGGCCAAAGCCGTCTCCAAGGAACTATCGGTTCTTTTGGTGGAGGGACTGAATTATCAGACAGCTTGGGTAGAGAAGGCTGGGATTTGCTTTCCTGTACCTTTGAAGCCTTACCTTGCTTCCAGTTATGCATTTTCCGCTCTTTGACATACCAGAATCGCGGATTCAACGTACTATCCCAACCAGTAGTAAGCGGAGCTTCTCCAATAAATGCCCCCCCTTCAGATTTTTCACCACCTAACGCATTATTCTGAGGTGATTTTTGGGGAGCCGTATATTTATACCCCAGTATATCCGCTAAAACATCCTTCGGAGGATCTGGAAATCTATTCAATATACGGACTAAGTCACTCCGCCCTACAGCACCAGAGGAACCAAATTTATCTGACTTACCCATAACTCAATTACAAGGCATCTTTTTTTAAAGTGAAGGATGAAATGGTCTCAAAGATGTCATTTGCCTGATCCTTAGTCAGATTCTTAGACTTGTTACTTAAATCAAAGGCGCTGACAAAATCCAGATACTCTGACAAACCCGGCTTATATCTTCCCCGAAATCCTTCTCTGTCCTTTAAAACAAACTTAGCAATATCATCCAAGGGAAGCGTATTGGAGAACTTATGAGCGATAGCCCTATCAACAAGCCATTTAACGGGATTGCCTCCTTTTTTTTCATCAGGAATAGCCATTTGCAAGACAAGGCATCTCCGTAAAAAAGCCTTGGGCAACTCACGCTCTTCATTTGTCGTAATTATTATCAATGGATTTGGTACACCGGCACTAATAGCTACCGGGTCATCAAGATATGGGACTTCAAACTTACCTTCAGCCAATGCCTCCAGCATGGAATTAGGTACATCTGAATCAGCCTTATCAATTTCATCAATAAGAACAACCCAGCCATTAGCATTTACAGGCTGTTCTTTATTGTAATGCAAGGATGGGCAACAGCTCCCTTTACATTTTTCATACATACTTGCAGCCTGCTCAGGCTGAAAGGCCCACCACAAAATCCCAGGGGACAGATAATTTTCCTTATCGAGATTTATGCATTTTTTATCATTGTCATCCAAAGAGCACTTCAACTGGGCGTCGCTTAGACGTTTTACCCCATCGAACTGCCACATAAGATCATTGGGCTCTGTTCGTGCAGTCACAACCTCTGAAATAAGCGTCCGGCCATATTTTATTGCTGCAGCCCTTGCTAGGGAACTCTTTCCCACTCCCGGTTCACCTCGCACAAGCAACGGCCTACCTAACTCGATTGCCGCCTCAACAACAAATTTGTGGTTGGGGTCCCATTCGTAATTGTAATTGTCGCTCATATTTCCCCTCACTGTATTTCACATGTTGTCTTGATCGACCCTAACGCCGCAGTAAAATAATCAATATTAAGCAAACGCAAAGCATCCTGGCTCTCACTTCTAAGTATAAATCTCACGGGTTGAAACCTACTACTTAAATGTGACATAATTTCAATGCCATGCACTTCTTCTTCCAACATAATATAATAATATCTTGGCTGTTTACGCTTTGAGCTAGACTTCAGCTCTTGTTTTATTATTTCATCAGAAAATACGGTATCATTCGATCCAAACATTGAAACGCACAATTCCTTTGGGCAATGCTCGTTAAAATAATCATACGTTTCTCTTGGCACTGCGGAACTTATTCCTAAGCCAAGGCCTAGTTCATCCAAATATTCTCTGGACATATTTTCTAATCCCATCCCAACTTCTCCAATAGAAATAACCTTAGAACAAGGATTGGTCGGATCAGGGACACTCATGGTAACAGTGGAAATAATTATCTCAACCTCGTGCTTGGCAACCGTTCGGCACTTAAGCGCAAAGGATGCATTTACATTGTAAATATTTTGAGAAGACAATTTGAACTCTTCACATTCGGAAATAAATTTCAAAGCTAGACAAAATGCTATTTCCTTATAAAAATGAGCCTTATCACCCTCTTTAACAGCTCCTTCTGGGCTCATTTTGCACAAATCTAAGGCGTCATTAATATCATCTTTAAAAGACCAAAATCCAACCTCTTGCAAATATTTTAGATATGCTTGTTCTGAAGGATTTCGCATTTCCGAACTTGGCACAACACAATCAGCCAATTTATTTTTGTAAAAATTATCATTAAGATATTTATGATCTAGAAACATTATTTTACTTGCAGACACATTCAAAATAACTTCTATAAATCTCTCTCTAAAGTGACTGTCCATACATTCAGACACACTTGTAGCCGAACAACTGGAACAGACAGTTTGCATCTCTGCAAATGATGTTGAAGTATTTACTTTCTCTTCAATTCGATCGCTTAATATAGATATTGACAGTAAATCCCTATTCTTAGAACTACTGCAAACAAACACACTGAAATATCCACACAAGCACCTTATAAATTTTCCGGAGATATTATCATCAAGACCACTGTCTTCATAAAATTTTCTTTTAACGTCATTATAAAGTTCACTATGCTCAAAACTTTTTCCAGAAATATAAATTTTTACTAAATCTAAAATTTGTTCAGTATCAATTAAGTTCAGCCTCTCAAAGCACTTATCAGTATTAACTTCATCATCAAAAAATATTCTACGAACAAACTTTGATTTGAAAGATGAAAAATAGCCTTCCGAGGGCAAAATTAAAGATCTATATGTCTCTATATTTGCTTTGATAGAACTGTCATATTCTCCCTTTCGGCTACTAGCGATATTTTTCAAAAGGAATAAAACACTAACCATCGGCTTTGCATTCTTAATAGCGAGCTTACCAATTGCAATCCAGTCTAAGGTCATCTCTTTCCCGCCAATATTATGATATCCTGAACGACTACTGAATTCCCATCTAGTCATTATCTAAAAACTAACAAGAATAATTAACAAACAAATATAACAACTTCAACAGGATTACTATTGTCGTGTGACTGACCAGAGGGGCATAGTAAATTTACAACAAATTCATTCTAGAACAGATCATCGCCCATTCTTAAGAGAACGTCCCTTACGTCGAATTTCATTCCCCGCAACTGATCCTGCCACACTTTTCTGGACAGTCAGCTAAGCCACAAAGAAATTTTCCTGACAGTTGATTTCAAATTCAGCAGGTGACACCCATCCATTACTGGAGTGTCGTCTTCTGCGGTTATAATAGGCCTCAATGTATTGAAAGAGAGCAATTTCAGCTTCCTGCCTGTGTGTAAATTTTCTATGATAGACCATTTGCGTTTTAAGGGTATGGAAAAAGGATTCGGCAACCGCATTATCCCAGCAATTCCCTTTGCGGCTCATGCTTTGGGTGCAACCATATTTTGCCAGCAATTTTCTAAATTCTCGACTGGCGTACTGCACCCCTCGATCGCTATGAATCATCAATCCTTTCGGTGGTCGACGCCTTGCAATTGCTTTTTTCAAAGCGCGGATTACAGAGCTTCTATCTAATGAGGCACTCAAATCCCAGCCAACTATTATCCTAGAAAATAAATCTATAAAAACAGTGAGATAAAACCATTTCTTGCCAACTTTAATGTATGTAATATCCGTAACCCAAGCAGTATTCGGCTTGTATGCCGAGAACCGACGGTCCAGCAGGTTGGGGGCAACCGGCTCCTTGTGAGAGGAGTCTGTGGTGACCACGAACTTTCTTGTCGTTTTACACTGGAGTCCCATCGCCTTCATTTTTCTAGCAACTCGAACACGACTGACCGAGCAGAACCGTTCTTCATCATGCAGGTCGGCTGTGATCATGGGACTTCCCGCCATTTGACCATGCTCATAATAAAGCTCCTGAATACGCTGGCACAATACTTTGTTTTCAATAGCTCTTTTTGATTCAGGTCTCGATAACCACGCATAAAAACCGCTCCTGGAAACGTCCAGAGTTAGGCACATCTTCTTCACCGGAAAACTGGAGCGGTTCGCTTTTATAAATTGGAACGTCATTTCGGTGCGCTGCTGAAGATGGCCAATGCTTTTTTTAGGATATCACGCTCAGTTTCCGCATCGCGTAATTTTTTCTCCAGCTCTTTGATCCTTCGTTTCTCATCAGTCAAAATTCCATTTTCCTGTCCGGTAAACGCATTCCCACCGTTACGGAAATATTCACGACGCCACCGATAAAGAATATTGGGGGAGATCCCAAGACTGTCTGCAACTTCGGTATGAGTTCGGGATGGATCTTCACTTAAAAGGACTGCATTTCGTTTAAATTCCGGATCGTAATTCCGACGTTTGGATTTGGTCATTCGCTTCTCCTGTGAAAGTCAGGATAGCGGCTTAAGTTCGTGTCCACAATCTTGTAGCAGGATCAAATTGCCGGGCGTCATCAATAAGGACATTATCTTCTAGTACATGTTCACCATATTTACTAAGCCCAGACACTTGTCCTGTCTTAATGGTTAGCTCTTCTGGCTTATATGATTGGTCAATGCCGAATGCATTTAATGCTGTTTTAATCGCATTTTCCTGTGCCCATTCTTTATTTGGTGTAGGCCGCAGTTTAGGAATTTGGCTCACAGTATTGTTTAATGCATTAATGTTTTCTGGGAATTCAGCCAAAATTTCTATTATGTTAGAACTTAGTTTTGGTGAAAGCATGGATGTAGCATTTTGGACTGGAATCTTATCCATGAAAGCCGAGTAGAATCTTGAAATTGTTATGAGGTCGGATAGCTCCTCAAAGGAATTAGGAACGATTCTTTGCAAACCAGTCAAGGTTAGCCGTGACTCCAACGTTGAAACGGCTCTTTTCCTTGCTACAACCCCGATGAATAGTTTTACTTCATGATCATCAATGAATTCTACTAAGCAAAAAGTAGGTGTCCTGAAATTTTTAAAACTGTCATGACGTCTAGTGAAAGTTATATGCTCTAGCCCTCGTCTAGAGTATAGCAAAGAGTGAGAATCTGCTTCATCAAATGAAATGAGGATGAGAGGTTTTTTTTCAACCCAATTTGCTATGTCATTTATAACGTCCATTAGTGCTCCAGATATATTGAGGAATGAGCTTATTCTTCGGCATTCACGATAAACTCGACTATTGAAACTCCACCACTGTCTTCAGGATAATCCGGCTCTTCTGGCCAGCCCCCATCAAAATTGGGAGGCCCATCATTACTGTTGTGGTCTGAGAAATTATGACTGCTTTGCATGTCGTAGCACTCTTTTAATAAAGAGTGCTTTGAGCTTGCTCCGGCAAGAAATACTCCGCTTTTTTGAAAGGTCATCGCATCAAAGGATGCTGAAGCTCGATCCGTAAAAACACTTACACGGTCTTTTGTTGCTGAAATTAAGTCGTTTACGACTTGATCCCACCCACCTTTTCCTAGTCGTGACGTATCGTAAGGCTTACCAGCATTACCTTGAATGAAATTGAATAATTCATGAATGAAGCATTGGTGACGACTTAATTTGGGAGTGGTCGGCTGAGCTGTTAGCAGTCCACAGTTGTCACATCTGATCTGATGGCGTAGTTCAACTTTTTCGAGTTCATACTGTTCTGCACACCCCGCGCCGTTGATGAATAAGTATTTTGCAGCGTCGTACATGTCTGGTTCGCAAATATATCTTTGTTCACCCATCAGGTACCCCGACCTGCGTCCATATATGAATGGTGGCCAGTTAGAATATAGGTGCCACTGGTTTTTATTGTCAGCCTTGCTGTATTTATTTCCTTTCTTGGCTTGTAACAGTAGTGCATTTTGCTTTGTGATTCTGTCGTTTGAAACCATCGTTTGTAAAAGCAACAGATCACCAATCTCAACTGATCCAGGAATTTTGTCTGGAAAAGTTTTACAAATAACTAAAGGGAGAGCATGAACAAAAGCTCCATTTACCGAAATTCTTATATTATTACTCTGAGCAATTCGGTTAATATAGCGCGGCAAAAGACATACTAGATTTGCAACTAGCTGAGGTTCATTTTGAGTCATATCACTAAAGGCAGAGTTTACTGCATAAGTAATAGCTCTTAATATCCTATTAGAATCATCCTTTCTAAATAGAAGATTTATCATTACTTTAGAGCTCCTTCTCCAACATATCCAAAAGCTCACCCATAGATTCACGGAGAGCAACAGAATTCTCCCGCCAATCCGCAACAGCCTTTTTCAAATCAACCTGCTCAGTCTTACAGTTCCCGTTACCATTCCCATTCTCCGTACGAACATAAAGCGGAATGCTGAGATTGCTTCCCTGCTTTAGGATGTCTTCATTACCAATGATTTTTGAGAAGCCATCTTCATCACTAAAGCTATTGTATGCGTTAACAATCCGTTTAATGTGATCGTCAGTCAAAAAGCTTTGAGCCCGTTCTCGTGTAACTTCGTTAACGGCATTGATGAATTGAACTTTGCCTTTCCGCTCAGTAGGCTTGTTCATCGCACAGATGATGACACAGGCCTCCATAGGTGAGTTGTAAAAGAGGTTAGGTCCAAGACCGAGGACGCATTCAACTACGTCATGCTCAATCAATTTTTCACGCATGGAGCTTTCTTCATTACGGAAAAGAACCCCATGAGGGAAAAGAATCGCGCAGCGTCCGTTTTCAGTGTTCATGCTTTGGATGATGTGTTGCCAGAATGCGTAGTCCGCACGCCCCTGCGGGGGAGTTCCATAAATATTCCGCCCCCAGGCATCAGAAGACCATGCTTTACGATCCCACTGCTTAATTGAGTAAGGCGGGTTGGCAAGAACGACGTTGAACTTCATAAGCTCATCGCCTTCAGTGAAGGCTGGACTGGACAGAGTGTCACCTCGGACGACCTTGAAATCTTCAATGCCATGCAGAAAGATGTTCATCTTGCCGATGGCGGAGGTCAGCAGGTTACGTTCCTGCCCGAACAGGCGAAGGTTGCGCCATTCCTTATTCTGCCGCTTGAGATGAGCAACGGCAGAGAGCAGCATACCCGCAGATCCGCATGTTGGATCATAGATGGATTCACCAGGTTGGGGCTTCAGTATTTCCGTCATCAAGTGGACAACTGTGCGGTTGGTGTAAAATTCAGCAGCAGTGTGCCCTGAGTCATCAGCAAATTTTTTGATCAGGAATTCATAACCAATGCCGAGTTCGTCTTCTGGACAGTTAGCAATAGAAAGAGTCTGAGAGCTAAAGTTTTCAATCAGTTCACGTAGCATGTGGTCCGGCAAACGGTCTTTGTTGGTCCACTGAGCATCGCCAAAGACACCAAATAGGGTGTCCGGATTTGCTTTCTCAATAGCACGCAGAGAATCCTGAATAGCCTTACCGACGTCTTTGACCTTGGCGCGGGTAGCAGTCCAGTGCGCATCAGCAGGAATTTGAAAGCGGTGCTGTTCCGGCAGCTCTGCATATTCTTTATCGCCGCCGGATTCCTCAAGAGCTTCAGCTAGTTCTTCATCATAAACGTCGCAAAGACGCTTATAAAAGAGCATAGGAAAAATGAACTGCTTGTAGTCCCCGGCATCAATGTATCCGCGTAAAAGGGTGGCTGCACCCCAGAGATATGATTCTAGTTCTGTTTGGGAGATCATAAGTTATGAGAGCCTTACTATTTCTTCTTTGTCACGATTGATAGCTTTGATATACCCGTCATTAGAAATTTTTATGCCGAGGCCGTATTTTGCAACAGCTACGGTTGCAGCTTGCCTCCCTCCACTTGAGCTGCCTCCTTCAACAGAGAGAATAGCACCTGTGGCAAGAAAATTACCTTCATGATCAAGTACAGTCGCACCATCTATAGAAACGAGTTCAAGCCTGAGGAGTCTATCAAGGTTTTGAAATTTAGTGTTTTTGATTAAATAGTTTAAAGCTTTGGATTTTGATGTTGTTTGTTTTTCTAAAAGGTCCTTGTCGTTTATAAGTCCTTTGCTGATAGCGGTGGGCTTACTCCTTGCGTTCAATACTCCAATACACCCTCCTGTCTTTGCAAAGGAAACATCAAGAGCGGTTAGATATATTTCTTTCCGCAATGTTTCAGACGATTTCCTTCCCATTGCTTTGTTTGTAAGCCTTTTGATAACTGATTCATGAGCAAAGTAACGCCAGTATCCTCTTCGTTTGGCAAAGCATAAATTCCCATCTTTAAATATGAGTATTTCGCCCCCACGGTTCAGCGAAATAATAATGTTTTCAGTGTCTTTGGTCCATGCTGCTAACTTGGAGAATCTAATTGGGGAATACAACTCACTCACATCATAATCGTCATCAAAAATTTTGTGACTAACTAATAGCCCTTCATCATCGAAGATTAACGCAGTATCATGCCCGTTACTCATTACTTTAAAAAAATCGTGGTCTTCTAAGTCTTCAAAATGGAGACTTCCTCCTTTTCTACTTCCTGAAATGCCAAGAGAAAAAACAATTCTGTCGCCTTCATATGTTTGCTGGGACCATTCAGACAAAGTAGAAATTATCTTTAACACGAGCTGTGGATTTGATGGATTAATGCTTTTCGAAACGACTTCCGACATAAATGATTGAGCTGTATCTTTGGCAAAAGGTTTTCTCCAATCTTTTAGTACTCTTTCAATGTGGTCTAGAAAGCAGTCCATGATTTTTAATTCATGAGGAGTAAAAGGTTGTGTTCGCTCAATCTGGCATCTGACTTCTCTGTGATTTTTTAGAGTTAGTCTGGCTTGGCCACTGTTTCTTACTTGGATAGCCAATTTGCGCATTTTTCGTCGAGGAGGGGAAACCCACGTAGGGTCACTAAAATTTGTTCCTGGAAATAATGGGAATAATAGTTGTTCAATAACTTGTCCGAACGATTTACGCCTTATTTTTTGTTCTAGGAGTGCCATAGTCCCTCTTTTTTAAGCAATGCAGAAAGCTTATCTTCAGCCGTATAAGCCGCATCCAGAGATTTTTTCAAATTTTCAACTGCTTCCTCAACGGTGATGGATTCTTCCTCAATAATAGGCTCTACATAACGAGGAATATTAAGGTTGAAATCGTTCTCCTTAATTTCATCTAACCCAACAACCCTGCATGCACCTTCGACATCTTGGTAATCTTCATACCAATTGTGGATGGCATCTACATGGGCAGGAAGCAGTTCGTTTTGTGCGCGTCCTTTCTTAAATTCATTCGACGCATCGATGAAAAGTATTTTGCCTTTTTTAGCTTCAGGCTTTCTTTTACGAAAAATTAAAATACAAGCAGCCAGTCCTGTTCCATAGAAAAGATTCTGTCCAAGCCCGATAACAGCTTCAAGTATGTCCATTTCCAGCAAGGCCTTACGGATTTTACCTTCTTTTGCCATGCGAAACAAAACACCATGAGGCAGTACAACCGCCATACGTCCGGTCTTGGGGGCCATGGATTTAATCATATGCTGCACCCAGGCGAAGTCTCCGGAATTGGCCGGAGGAATACCAGCAAAGCAACGGCCATATGGATCATTGCCCCAGATATCGTCTCCCCATTTTTTTAGCGAGAATGGAGGATTGGCTATGACACAATCAAATTCAGATATGCTGTCGCCAGAATAAAAAGCAGGCTGCCGGAGAGTGTCTCCACGTTCAATGTGAAAATCTTCGGCTCCGTGTAGAAAAAGGTTCATCCGGGCAATGGATGAGGTGGTGAGGTTCTTTTCCTGACCATAGAGCTTGCCGAGCATGAGATTTTCATCACCACCATGCTCTTTTACATAATGGATAGCCTCAAGCAGCATGCCCCCTGTTCCGCATGCAGGGTCATAAATTGTTTCACCCGTTTGCGGAGCAAGTATTTTTACCAGAAGTGATACAACGGAACGCGGGGTATAGAATTCACCGGCTTTTTTGTTGGTCAGGTCGGCAAATTTCTTAATCAGATATTCATATGAATGCCCAAGAATATCGGCCCTGCAAGCTTTGTTGCCAAGATCTAACGAAGAAAAATGTTCAATCAGATCTTTGAGGAGCGAGTCAGAAAGGCGGTCCTTGTTTGTCCATTGGGCATCACCGAAAATTCCATGAAGGGTCTCAGGGTTTGCTTGCTCAATGCACCGCATTGCCTTTTGGATGGCATAGCCAACATTATCGACTCGTGCACGGACTTCTTTCCAGTGGCATTCTGGAGGGATCTGAAAGCGGTGGTTTTCAGGAAACTGTGCGTATTCGAAATCACCGTCTGATTCTTTTAAAGCAAGGGCCAGTTCTTCATCATAAACATCTGACACGCGTTTAAAGAAGAGCAGTGGAAAAATGTAAGTCTTGAAATCAGCAGCATCAACAGGACCGCGCAGGATGTTGGCAGCTTCCCAGAGATGATTGGAAAGGGAGCCGGTTTCGGTGTCGGTTGAGATATTATTTCCGTTATTCTTATTCACTTAAATAAAACCTGTCGTTTGAAAATATGTATTTAGGACCCAATGAATAAATAGGACCTGCTGACTTATAAGGTAATCGAAATTTTGTCGACCGAACATATCGATATTTTGCGAGATTATGCAAGAACTAACAAGAGCTTTCAGGATTTAACAAGACTCAACGAGAACAAACAAGAATCAACAAGAAATAACAGTAATAATTAAATAAATTTAAATTTTTCCGCTAAATCGCTTATACTCCTGCGGAGTCCGAAGGCAGGACAGGTAAGGTAGGACCACCTTTTCAGGTGGTCTCCCTTACGTCCTGCTCAGCCTTGGGGCTGAGGTTGACTTATTCGCCTTCGGCTCAACGCAAGTTGCTTGCGAAATTCAGGACTCCTGAATTTTGCGCTGATATAAACTGCAAACTATGTGGAGTATGTGAGATGAGCGAAAAAGACAGTAAAAACATATTGTTATCGACTGTAATTGAACTGATTATGGAGAATGATCAGCCGATGGCTTCTTCATTGCTGGTGGCTGAACTCTTTGAAAAACGTCATGATAACGTCCTTCAATCAATAAATGATTTGGATGTCCCAGATGATTTTAGACGCCTTAATTTTCAGGAGTCCTCTTATATAAATAAGCAGAACAAAGAGCAGCCTTCATTCAACATGACCCGCGACGGCTTTTCCCTTCTCGCCATGGGATTTACCGGCAAGAAGGCAATGGAGTGGAAGATCAAGTTTCTTGAGGCCTTTAACGCCATGGAGGCCCAACTGACAATTCCTCCAGTGGAGGGAAAGATTCAGTATAGGAAGGCAACTCCGGAAGCTGTGAAGTCCTTTGAGGGTGTCGCGCGTTACTGGTGTTTTCTGGAAGGGCTCAACTGGGAACAGGGCAAAAGACAAATAGAAGGGGCAATCCGGGTTCCTGATCTTTATGAAATGGATGCGTTGGCCATGAGCAGTGCATGGACTTATCTCAGGATGTGCATGCGCATTGTTCCGCCTAAAATGCGCGGTAAGGATATATGCTCGAAAGACGAATTGTCTCCGGTCAACGGGTTGCTTGATTACTGGGCTTATTGCGGCCAGTCCACACGTGACGAGCTGCTTGCAAATTTATGTGGAGACATGTGCATTGACTCATTGGAGTGCCTGCCTAAATCGTATGTACCTCATGCTGTAAGTCTTATCTGGGAAGGCATTAACCATGAATCAGGTAAAACGAATGCCCTCAAAGAAGCAAGTTATTAAAGCCTACGTTTCTAAAGAGGAATATAAGCAGATAAGCGCGACCGCGCAGCAATGCAGCTTGTCTCTTTCCGCTTTTGCCAAAGCTGTTTGTCTCGGCCATGAAATCAAAAGCCGCACTGACCATCAGGCGCGGCGTGAGCTTTTGAAAACAAATGCTGATCTTGGTCGTCTGGGAGGTTTGCTCAAGATGTGGATTCTGGATGATGACCAGTACCGTACGGATGTTGAAAGGCTTCTTGAGGACATCCGTCAGACTCAAAAACAGATAGTTGATAAGGTCCGTTCCATATGATCAGCCGCCGAATTGCTTGCAAGCCTCAGAACGATAACTATCGGAGGCTGGCCGATTACATTGCCGATGCCAAGAACAAAGGTGAGAAGACCTTGATGTCCTGGTGTGCCGGTTGCTGGGCAGGCGATGACTACGAGCTGGCGATTCAGGAAGTTCTGGATACGCAGGAATTGAATCAGCGCACCGGCAAGGAGAAGACCTATCACCTGATAGTTTCCTTCAGGCCGGAAGACGAGGCCGTCCTCTCTCCTGACGATTTCAAAGAAATCGAGCAGGAATTTTCCAAAGCCCTGGGCTTTGAGGATCATCAGCGGCATTGCGGAGTTCATAAGAATACCAACAACATCCACATGCATATCGCTTACAACATGGTTCATCCGGAAAGATTGACTCGGTACGAGCCGTACCGTGATTTCTACAAGCGTGACCGGCTACACCGCGAACTGGAGCTGAAGTTTGGCCTGAAGTTCGACAACGGCAGGCAGAAGGATCAAGAACCCAAGCGCAGCAATGACCGTGCTGCCACCTATGAGGCCCATTCCGGCCAGCAGTCCTTCGATTCGTATGTGAAGGAACGCAAGGATTATATTCTGAAATCACTGGATAAGGCCCAAAACTGGCAGGAGTTTCACGAAGCCATGGTGCAGATCGGGATTGAGGTCCGGTTGCGCGGGAGTGGCTGCAGCATCAAAGACCGACATTCCAGGACGGCCATCAAGGCCAGCAGGCTTGACCGGAATTTTACGAAATCCAAGCTTGAGTCCAAACTCGGATGTTTTCAGCCTCCTTTTGAGACGAGGACAGAGGAGAGGGAAAGATATGTTGCCCGGCCCCTGCATAAACATCAGGGAGAGTTGTATGCCGAGTACCGTGCGGCCATCTCCGGCAGGAAGAAGGCCTACGAGGACCTGCGTGAAGAACAGGATAGTCGCCGTGGCCAGGTCTATTCTCATTGGGACGGCAAGATAAAGGGACTTAGAAGTGACCGCAAGCTACGGCCAAAGGATCGCAGCCGGTTGATTGCTCTGGCGTCCGGCAGAAAGACCGAGGCTATGGAAGCCCTTAAAAAGGAAATGTCCGGAAAACGTGCGGAACTGCGTGTTGATCCTGCTACAAGATTGTGGACACGAACTTAAGCCGCTATCCTGACTTTCACAGGAGAAGCGAATGACCAAATCCAAACGTCGGAATTACGATCCGGAATTTAAACGAAATGCAGTCCTTTTAAGTGAAGATCCATCCCGAACTCATACCGAAGTTGCAGACAGTCTTGGGATCTCCCCCAATATTCTTTATCGGTGGCGTCGTGAATATTTCCGTAACGGTGGGAATGCGTTTACCGGACAGGAAAATGGAATTTTGACTGATGAGAAACGAAGGATCAAAGAGCTGGAGAAAAAATTACGCGATGCGGAAACTGAGCGTGATATCCTAAAAAAAGCATTGGCCATCTTCAGCAGCGCACCGAAATGACGTTCCAATTTATAAAAGCGAACCGCTCCAGTTTTCCGGTGAAGAAGATGTGCCTAACTCTGGACGTTTCCAGGAGCGGTTTTTATGCGTGGTTATCGAGACCTGAATCAAAAAGAGCTATTGAAAACAAAGTATTGTGCCAGCGTATTCAGGAGCTTTATTATGAGCATGGTCAAATGGCGGGAAGTCCCATGATCACAGCCGACCTGCATGATGAAGAACGGTTCTGCTCGGTCAGTCGTGCTCGAGTTGCTAGAAAAATGAAGGCGATGGGACTCCAGTGTAAAACGACAAGAAAGTTCGTGGTCACCACAGACTCCTCTCACAAGGAGCCGGTTGCCCCCAACCTGCTGGACCGTCGGTTCTCGGCATACAAGCCGAATACTGCTTGGGTTACGGATATTACATACATTAAAGTTGGCAAGAAATGGTTTTATCTCACTGTTTTTATAGATTTATTTTCTAGGATAATAGTTGGCTGGGATTTGAGTGCCTCATTAGATAGAAGCTCTGTAATCCGCGCTTTGAAAAAAGCAATTGCAAGGCGTCGACCACCGAAAGGATTGATGATTCATAGCGATCGAGGGGTGCAGTACGCCAGTCGAGAATTTAGAAAATTGCTGGCAAAATATGGTTGCACCCAAAGCATGAGCCGCAAAGGGAATTGCTGGGATAATGCGGTTGCCGAATCCTTTTTCCATACCCTTAAAACGCAAATGGTCTATCATAGAAAATTTGCCCACAGGCAGGAAGCTGAAATTGCTCTCTTTCAATACATTGAGGCCTATTATAACCGCAGAAGACGACACTCCAGTAATGGATGGGTGTCACCTGCTGAATTTGAAATCAACTGTCAGGAAAATTTCTTTGTGGCTTAGCTGACTGTCCAGAAAAGTGTGGCAGGATCACTAATAGACTTTACCGGCGGTAAGGACAGAGTAATATCCAATGAATCCGTTGAATTCAAAGCGGCTAGGGACGTTAAATCACACATGGCTGATTCTTTTTCTACGGGCTTAAAATCTCTCGAGCTTACGCTTGTGCGGGTTCAAGTCCCGCTCTGGGTACCAAAAGAAATAATAAAAGCGGTTAATTGCCTTGCAATTAACCGCTTTTATTATGTTAAGCCATTTTCAATATTTTTATTTCATTACTGTGCCGCCATTACAGCCACGGCTGTTAACGGAATCTCTACAGTTCTTCCGATTATTCCGCTGCAGCAAGTCTTTTTCTGCTTTCCTCCACGGCACATCCGCGATCACCGATATCATCTTCCTTTTCCGGCAGTATTCCCTTTGAAATAGCTGTAGAAAAATCGGGAAAGATATTCTCATCCCCGATCAACTTATCCGTACCAAGACGTTGCATTATTTTCATAATGCGGGGGTGAACTCCGGAAAGAAGCACCTTGATACCATTATCCTGCGACTTGCGGACAACGGTTTCCAAAGCTTCAATGCCGGTTGCATCCATAGTAGGCACTAGACGCATGCAGAGAACTATTATTTCGGGTTTTTTACGCGTGAAGCTCATTACGTTGACGAATTTCTGGGCCATACCGAAAAACATGGGACCGGAAATTTCATAGACGACCACCCGCTCCTGTCCGTTGCTGCGGTTGATATTTTCCTCTTTCGGCAGGGCTTCGTCCAGACTGTGGATATCCGATAGCTGACTCATGCGCTTCATGAACAGCATCGCAGCCATAACAACGCCGACCTCAACGGCGACTGTAAGGTCTACAAAAACAGTCAGCAGCAAAGCTATCAACATTACAACCGAATCCGACTTCGGTGCGAAAAGAAGACGTTTGATGCGGTGAACCTCACTCATATCCCATGCGACCAGCATCAGGACCCCGGCAAGACTGGCAAGTGGAATCATGGAAGCAAGCGGAGCGCACACCTTGACGAACAGGATAAGGGTCAAAACATGTACAACTCCTGCCAAAGGCGAAAACGCCCCGGCACGGATATTAGTGGCTGTGCGGGCGATTGCACCTGTGGCGGGCAGCCCTCCGAATAAAGCGGAAGCAACGTTTGCCAACCCCTGCGCGACAAGTTCATTTGAGGAATTATGACGGTCACCGCTCATGCCATCCGCAACTGTGGCACTGAGCAGGGATTCAATACCAGCAAGAATGGCAATGGTCATTGCCTCCGGGATCAAATTTTTCAGATGCTGCAGATCAATATTGGATAAGGATATGTAACTAGGCAAAGAGTCCGGAATTCCACCGAATTTGCTGCCGATGGTTTCCGTATTCAATCCCAGCAGATATGATACTATAGTTGCAATAGCGATACCGACAAAAGGAGCCGGAATTCTTGGAATAAATCTCCTGACAAGAAGCATCGAACCTACTGTCAGCAATCCCAATCCCAAAGTCGACGGGTCTGTTGTCGAAATTCCGTCCACACATGCCTTGATTCGCGGCAGGAAATCAGAAGGAACATGGGCAAGCTGCAGGCCCAAAAAGTCTTTAATCTGAGTGGAAAATATAAGCAGTCCGATGCCGGAAGTAAAACCTGTCGTAACCGGATATGGAATATATTGCAGCAACTTGCCAAGACCAAAAGCCCCCATCACAACCAGAATCAATCCGGCCATGATGGTAGCGACTACCAGCCCGTCATATCCATGCCGGGAGATAATCCCAGAAATGATAATTACAAATGCCCCGGTAGGCCCGCCTATCTGAAATCTGGTTCCCCCGAGAGCAGATATAATAAATCCGGCTATAATCGCAGTGAAAAGGCCGGTTGCAGGAGTCGCCCCTGAAGCGATTGCAAAAGCCATGGACAAAGGCAGTGCCACAATACCTACAGTTATACCCGCTGCAATATCCTGCCGTATAGTCGCCGGACTGCCTGCTTTTATATATTTTATGCTGGTTGGAATAAAACGATTCAGTCTGGAAAAGACGCAACTGTCCATTGAGAAACCTCCCTGGTTTGGTGGTGTCTCCGGGGGGCTCAGTCAGTGGTAATGTTTTGAAATCAGGATTGCCAGGGGCTGGGTCTCACGCGGAAAAAAATCGCCTTGTTAATTGGGTTGTCCAGCGCTGTCAACAGTACTCACATAATAACATGCTTGCACAGCCAACCGGGCTTCCGCTCGGATTCTCCTATGATATGGTAGTATGGCGGTGGGGCTCTACGCATGGAACCACCGGTCCTAACTGATTCCGGTTTGCACCTCGCCGCCGTGCCTCACACAAAAAACGGCCGCATCCTTCGATACGGCCGTTTGGCAATATTCCATATTTACATATTGTTGCGACTATTCAGCTTTTAGGTCTTCCACAACCATCTGCATTTCAGAGACCTGCTCTGCAAGGGACTCAAGGGCCATAGTAAATTCCCTTGTTCCTTGGACTGTTTCCCCGGTAATACGGCTGATTTCATCAACAGACCTGTTGATCTCTTCCGAAGTGGCTGACTGCTCCTCTGCTGCTGCGGCTATACTCTGAATCTGAACCGCACTTTCTTCTGCATCCTTTACTATCTCCTGCAGCACCTCGCCGGAACTTTCCGAGAACTCATTGGCCTCACCAATATGCCTGTAAACAATTTCCATGGATCGGATATTATCCCCGGCGACTCGTTGAATGGCTCCTATGGAGCTGGAAACTTCACCGGTGGCTATCATGGTTTTCTCCGCCAGTTTGCGGACTTCATCGGCAACAACTGCGAAACCACGGCCAGCTTCCCCGGCACGGGCCGCTTCAATTGCGGCGTTGAGCGCCAGCAGGTTGGTCTGGTCGGCAATATCGGTAATTACGCCGATAATGGCCTCTGTTCCCTTGGCCTGCTTTTCCAGTTCTCCCATGTTTCCTTTAAGATTGTTAACCTCGGTCACCGTCTGATCAAGAGCATTTTTAGATTTTTTGACAACAGAAGCGCCGTTTTTGGCTTTATCCTGAGACTCATTGCCAGCTTCTGCGGCAGACCCTGCGTTACGGGCAATCTCCAATACCGTAGCATTCATTTCCTCCATGGCTGTTGCTGTGGAGGTAATTCGGTCGCTCTGGATTTCCGCACCGTGGAGAAGCTCATTGGACTGAACGGACATCTGCTCGGAAGCAGCCACCACACGCATCAGGATCTGCTCAACACGGTCGGCGGCAAGATGCAATCCCTCTGATTTAGCCATATCCGCCTTCACACGAGCCTTTTCCGCTTCGGCTGTCGCCTTCCGGGCTTTTGCGGATTCCTCTTCGGCCTTACTTGTCTCATCTTCAGCCCTGCTGATGGTCTTTTCCAGCTCTCCGACCATCGCTCGCAGGGAATCGGCCATGCGTCCGATCTCATCTTTCTGGTTAATATCCAGAACAGCATCAAGACTACCTTCTGAAACCTTATTGGTATATGCGGCAGTTTTAAGAATCGGCCTGCTGATCACCCCGGCCAAAACAAAAAGAATACCCAGAAGAACAAGTATGGCGACTACACTGATGATTATGCTCTTGTGTGCGATGGCATCGGCCTGTGCCTCCACTTTGTTCATGGGAATAACCAGTGCGATGGACCATGGAAAAGTCGTCTTCCCGACCTTGATCGGGGTGTAAATAATGTATTGCAACTCGTTGTTATCAGCTTCGGTGATGTAGGAATATTCTCTGCCATTTTGGATGGCATCCATGATTTCCTGTTTGTTCCTGCCATCTATGACATCACGAAGGTTCTTGGCCAGAAGCCCTGAATCGGGATGAGCCACGATATTGCCTTTGTTGGTCAGCAGATATGCGTAGCCGGTTTCAAAGGGCTTGATTTTCAGCACTGTTTCCTGAAGGTCATTAAGATAGAAATCTACCCCGACAACCCCAATGTTTCTGCCGTTCTTCTTGACTGGAATTCCTGTAGAGCAGAGCCAGAATGTTTTTCCATTCACCTCCCACGGGTATGGTTCGGTGATTGTCTCCACATTGCCGGACATTGGATTCTTATACCAGCCTACGTTGCTTACATCCTTATTACCGACAAAAAACTCCGCAATGCGTCCTTCATCGCGATGATACCAGTTGCGATAAGCCCCTTTGTATTTATCCTTATAATGGTCCTCTCTCCCATCATATACTTCGGGAGGAAAGGCACACCACGATCCAGCAAGGCCCGGATGACGTTCGAGAACTCCTATCAAGACAGAGTCAAGGTATTCCCGGTCAGGCACAACGCTGTAGTTTGCACCCTCGTCAAACATGACCCCCAATGTTCTGGTCACAGTCAGGGCTTTTCCCATTGTTTCCGAAATTTCATTGCCATAACCTTTCGCGATGTGGCCTGCGGCTTCTCTTGCCTGTTTCACAGCCATCTCTTTTGCCTGATAGGTCATAACCATAGTGCTGGCGGCCAGGATAAGGGCCACAACAAAAAAGGTAGGAATGATAATTTTTGATTTCAGGCTCCAGTTTTTAAAACTCATGAATACTCCATTTTTATGACAGTTCTGGCGTGTTCAAGACTATTCTGTCGTGTTTCTCTTTTTATTACATATAGTTATGCGACATAGAGTATTTATTCGCTAATGTTTCAAAAAAAGTAAAGGGAATAAGGGATAAAATTGAAAAACAATGAAATTTGGAAATAATCATGCAAATGAAAATGGCCGCATCATTTGATGCGGCCACTTCAGATAGTGTACAAGACACTATACATTTGGAGAACTTTTCTTACCCTCTGCTGCAGCAGTTGATACCATCATAGCAAATCACAGAAGAACTATCTCTATATGTAATCCACCAGAGACATAGTATGCCTGTGCCACAAAAAGCTATGAATCTGGATGCGTAAAGGACAATGCTATATTTAATCTCCATAATATGCACGGAGACTAAACCGGCTTTACCCGATAAAGGATTCCTGGGATAATAAAATACCATCCGGCACCAACGGGCGATACAAGACCGCAGGGCTTGAAAATCTCGCCATAAGTAGACAACAACGACTAGTGTCCTTTGCAGACATGGTTGCTTGGCGCCCATCCTTCCATATACCATGCTCTGGCACCGAGTACCTGCAAACCGTGATAGCGCACATACTCAAGCTGCTCCTCGGAGTAATCATGTCCATCAACAGGACGGATTGCCAGTATATCAGCGGGTCCATAAGCTTCTGAGGAGGAATCTGCAACAAACACCGGATGCCCGCAAGAACCCGAAGGATGCTTGGTTGTCAACATTCCCTGCCCAATTCCCTCTGCCATGCATGGGACATCTATGTCTTTTGTTATATCATCCATTTCAACTCTCCCTGAATTTATTGAAAAAACTTAACTATACAAAGCCTCTGCCGATGCCTTGCTGCCAGTCACCACGTATTAATCACAACCGGGCAAGACACTCTGAACTGTATTCAAAAATCAACACGCCGACACTGAACCATACAAATGCCATAAAAACAACACCCTAATATATTCTGACCGGGGAAGCTGATTCATATACGGAGGTTGTGCCCTCGCCTGCCGAATTTATACCTGATGCGGCCAGGATGGCATAGTCTTTCGGGCAGGGCTTAACGTCTGAAAATAAAGGATAGGATCCACAGCCGAACCGGCCGTTCAGCATAAAATAATTTCTTCAATATTAAACGTCAGTAAACATGAAACAAAATTAATACACACAAATTATAGCTTATTAAATATACTTATCTATGTATTTAAAAAGAATTTGACGTTTGTTTTCAGATAACATAGTTACTGTTTTTGTTGATTGACTAATGGTGTAATAATTTTTTAAAAAACTATTATGTTTGAATAACTAAAAATTATGGATGATAATAAAAAAAAGGATAATCTCGAATACGCAGCCGCACCGCGTAATGACAAAGAGTTTGAAAAACATTGTTTAGAGATAATAGAAGACTGGACAGCTAAGTATCATCCTGGAAAAAAGTTTAAAATAAAAAATGCAACACCGTCTCCGGTTGATATAGTTCTTATTGAAGATAATGGTGAACCTGATTTTACAGAGAATTTAAATGGAGAGGTTTATACATATGGCCTTAAGAACGAGTTTAAGAACGCTTATTTTATTGAATGTAAATTCTACTCAAGAAAAATTGAATTAGACAAACTGGCTAAATCAATACTTGTTGCTATCAGACATAAACCACAATCTTTAACATTAGGAACTCGTACTCATTTATCTTCACAAGCAGAAGAATATTTGAGTTTTTTTACCGGTTCACGTTTGTTTTGGGGAAACACTGATTTTCACATATGGCTTCCATTGTCAGATAAATCAGGTGTACATTTACCCGATATACTTGCCGCAGAAAGTGAAGATCCAACGCTTAGCGGCACATATGATGTGGTCCATTATTCTCTATATGTGGAAGATGTTTTTTATAAGATAAACATTGACCCGCATAAGGGTGATGACCTTTCAGTTAACCGAACGCAGCATATTTTGTTTAAAGCGCTGATTACACCTCCAACCCATACTAAAATAAAAAGAATTGATCGTGCGTATCTAGTTGTCACAAGCAAGGCCGGGGATGAGGTTCAAAGCCCTCTTGAAATAGAGAGATTGAAAGGGAGTACAAATTTAAATCTCAAGACCAAGATTGCAGGCAGCCAGTTTGCGCCAGACATAAACTATGAAAGCTGTAAATTGTGCCTGTATTCTGGAAAACAACATCTTGAAAAGATATATCTGAAGCCTTTTCCAAATGTTCTTACAGACAAATACTTTCCTGTTTTACCGGACTTCAGAGAAAAGGAGACTTCTTCAGCCTATGAAAGATGGAAAATTTCCGGAATGCCCCTGACTCTTGTCAGTGGAGAAAGTGGGATAGGCAAATCTTATTTTTGTAAGGAGATATGCAGAAAAGCAACTATAGATGGGTATACTGCTATTGAAGTAAGTATGTTAGGCGATGTCGATATTGGTTTTATTTCAGCCCTTGCCTGGGCTGTTGTCAGCCCTGACATGCAATTGATCCTGAAAAAAAATAAGCAGACATTGAAAGATTTCATTAAGACTTGGTGTATAGCTAGCAGTACGGAAGATATACCGGAATATGAAATTGAAATTCTTACAACTCTACTAACTAAGGGCACTATTGAAGAGATTGCTTCTGATGCATTGCTTGAAAATTTATCAAGAATGATTGTAAACAAGGGCATTCCAATTGTCTTTTATGCTCATGATCTACATAAAACCAGCCCTGCCGTTGCCGGATGCCTTTTAAAACTAATCAAAGGTTTTTCCGATACTGGCTGGGGAAGAATAAAAATTCTCCTTGAACAAAGATTTCCGGCAGAACAAAACAACAATCTATGGGAAATCATACATGCCAACTATGGTGCAAGTATTTGGGATTGTGATAGTGTAGAACCTTTATCAGAACAATTTGTTTCCCGAGAACTAGAAAAGTTATTACTATGCTCTGATGCAAAAAACGTCGCGAAGAAGATCGCTGCAAAAAGCGGACGAGACTTACAACATCTCACCGTAAACTTGCAAACGCTCCTACACCGGGGAGCTATAGAACTGCATGCTCATCCATCCAGCAAGAAAGGGTGTTCGGCGTATGCTGTGTCGAATTTAACAAACTTGGATAATTGCCTTTCTCGCATTCCTTCAGTTCGTGATAATGCTATCCATAATCTTTTGTCAGAGACACATGATAAATTAATTGCAGAAGGACTGAATCTTGGGTGCTACCTGCTTGGTTTGTTGGCAATTATCCAGTTAAGCCCAGGCGTGGGGCTGCTTTCAGGTTTGACCGGAAAATCCATTGCTGAAATGCAAGATGAATTAGATGCTCTAGTCGATGAACAGTTTCTTGTTCAGCGTAGAGATCAATACAAATTTACGCATGAATCATATAGAGAGGCTGCTCTTCCCTGGTTAGAAAAACAATCTAGAATCAAATCGTGGATCAGAAATAATGCGACACAGCCATGCGCACCTGTCAGTTTCGAAGAGTGTATAGTCAGGGGAAGAATATGGCGATATCTTAATTCGACCTCTGAAGCATTTGAGGCATTGAATGCAGCAATAAGCTTCGCCGGAAGCAGTTTTATATTTAAAATTGATGCTCATAAAGAAATGCACAAACTACTGAAGATAGATAGAGACCATGGCCGACATCATGAATTTTTTGAAAATTTTTCTGCTATCGGGTGGTATGGTCATTACACTTTACCCGTAACAGAACAGATTGCGTTGACCGATGAAGCTATCGAATTTCATGGAAGCATTAGTATACTGGATTATCCAGACCCATATTACAAATACAAGTTATCAGAATTACACCGGATTAATACATGGCTTCACATTCAGAATCTGGATCAGCGGAACTACCTTCACTCAGCTGAAGAAGCCTTGAATTCAACTACAGACATACACGAAATCGGCATGATGCTGAATCGCTATATACTGATCTGCCGGAATTGGGGGATGTATTCTTGTGGCATAAGAGGAGCTATGGCTTCTATCGTTCTTTGCGATGAAGTTTCGCATGAAAAGGATTCTGATTTACTCTCTGTAAACTATGCCATGTCAGCGCCTCTTATAGCCGAATCCGAATTTGGCAGAGAAGGCAGACTAAGCTTCACCCAAGCTGCATGTGATAATCCTCATGCCTCAAAACGTGAACTGGCTCACGCCCACCTAGCCCATGCGGACTCTTTGACGATATGCGGAAACCTAGATGACGCTTCCAGTTGCTTGAGTTTTTCAAAAAAAGTAATGGAAGACTTGCGCATGGACAGTCTTAGTATCAGTTATCATCAAAGTCTGGGGATGTGGCTCGCAGCCAAAGAAGAGTGGCATATTGCAAGTGATGCTTTTAAAAGGTCATTAGAAAAAGCTTCATGGCTGGGACAAAGACTGGAGGCTCTCAAGGCCGGGCAAAATCTACTGCTAGCCCATGTAAAAAACAACAGCTTTGCTGAAGCTGAAAAAATATATCAAATTGTACTCAAGCAATGTGTTGAAAATTTAGCCGAACCAGAATTCAAAGCAGTGGAAACGCTCTTAAATGGTATGATTGATAAAAGCCATGAATTGCTGCGTGGGCAAAAGCTTTTAAAAAATGATGAAGAAATAACCACTCGCATCGATTCCTTGGCAGCGAAGTTAGGCATACAAATCCCCAATAACAATAAGAGCTGTTCCAGTGTGTTCTTTACTGTTCTTCACAATGCTAAATCGCTATCTATCGCATTTCCTGAATATTTCCATTTTTCAGACGATTTTGACAACCTTTTAAATCATGAAAGTCACGCCGGCATGGTCTCCCGTCCGGTTAACGGAATTTTCTGTGAAATAATGAATAGGGATAACGAAAGCTATCCTTTTTTGGTAATAGTTTAAATTTATTTAAGATTATCCCAACTGTTCTGAATGCTTGAGCAGTATGAGTCATGAAATATCTGTTTAAACCCGTAGGTTAAACTTTTATGGAGTAGTCTTTCATAAAACGGCGTTCTTCTAGCATACATCCACCACTTTGCTGCATACGGTTCATTGGGTTTTTGTGTCGGCTTTTGTCCTGCAAAATGTATGATGTAAGCATTATCTAAAAGATGTTCTATCTCTGAGTCAGATAAATTACGCATTTTTTCTCTTTCAAAAATCAACCCCCAGAACACATTCCACAATTGGTCGAGTACAAATATTTTACCATCATATGCCGCATTCAGCACATCCTGATCGCCAAAATATCCTTTGTTCTTGTGTGCAATATCAACAACTTTATCGTAGATGTTTGCTTCATTTATTTTTTGGATATTAAAGACAACAATCCCGGAATTAACATAGTTAGACATATCTTTGAATCCAAGATCATCGCATAAGTGTTTTGCGACATTAAGATCAGCTGCAATATCACAGTTAGGATCTAAAGCAGCAGCGCAGCAGTGGTTTCTAATGTCTATTCTCAGCAGGTTGGAAATGTCAGTTTGCACTAAAGTATCACAGTCAAGATAGATTACTTTTGAATAGTTACACGCAACCAGTGGGGTAAACAAGATATAGTACGATGCTGGAGAAAGCGACTGCGGCAACTTCCACGTTTCGGAATTACTTTTTTTTACAAAATCAGTTACTGAAAAAAAACGTAATGAGATGTTAGGTTTACCCTGCAAAATGGTTAACAGGATCTGTTTAGAATATTTATTTATGCCATCTTCAAGAATAACGATATCGTAGTTGTTCTCTTCTGATGAATTATCAACTAAAGAAAGAATAGACACAGACAGCATGTCTACATAATTATCGTCAGAAGTATAGAAAATGGGAATATTGTTTTTATTGAAAGCGGGTTTAAGATCTGTTGCACTCATGCTTACTAACTCCAATCAGATTTCATACTTCAGCTTTTTAATTGAACTTGAGACTTTATCAACTATGCGCAATAGTAATTTTTCACCATCGTAGTCATCCGGCATGATCGCAAGGTTTGTATTGAACGGATATGCCCATCTTAACATCACAGATGGAACAAAAACTTTCTTGTACTTAGCCTCATAAGTATATTTGTTTTCCATGTGAAATATTGAAATAAGATCTTTATTTAAAGCTGTTGCAATGTGCATTGGACAACTATCAAAACCAATATAGAAGTCTGAAGCCCAGATAAGTGCAATTGCTTCACGCAAGGTGCGTCCAGGGTTTTCCAAGCCAAGATCCTGATCTACAGAATTCTTTCTTCCAATTTGAAAGAAAGAAGCTCTGTCTTGTAGTATCTCTGTTAATTTCAGCCAGTTTTGCACATTCCATGGACAATTACCCGGACTGCTGGTTGTTCCCCCTGGATGCAGGCAAACTAATGGCCTCGGTAAATGTTGTAATGCTCTTAGTGCCCAAGCCTTCTCTGTTTTTGTTAAGTATAGGGAAGGCCGCAAGACTCGGGGGCGAATGCCATATGCAAAACATATATTTTCAATGACATGACTGAGTTGGACTAACGAAAGTTCTTCACTATTCACACCGATAAAGCCTTCCTGGTCGACTTCATCTGCGTTTATTATTTTTCCGATGAAAGGATTGTTTTCAAAAAAAGGATAGGGAGACTCGTTAGGTACAACACCAACTTTGGGTGAAATAGGTGCGGTAATTATAGAGATTGGCCTACCAAGACTCATTGCGTAATCATCTATTAATCTGGTGTAGACTAAGACGTTTCCTAGGCCGCTTCCTGCACAATTTGGAATAGCCAAGTCCGCATTATGTTTACGTGCATAGCTTTTTGATAAAGGCAAAAGCCCCGATTCAACCGACACATTCTTTTGCAGCATAATTTTTAGTTATCGATACATCACTCCCTCAAAAATTTCTTCCGCGGATGCTTCTGTGCTAGTATGTCCCGTTGAGACGAGAGGCTTACGTGGGTGTAGATCTCCGTTACCGACAACGAACTATGACCTAGTAATGTTTGGATATTTCTAATATCTACACCGTTTTCAAGCAACATTGTGGCTATTGTATGGCGGAACATGTGCGGGGTGATGTGCTCGGTTACCCCGGCAATTTGGCTGTATTTTTTGATAATTCTTCTTACGGACTGGTCGGAAAGAGGACGCATATCTCTATTAAGGAAAAATGACGGAGAATCATGCAGTGTTGATGCATATAGGCGGGAATATTCTTTTAAAATATTGAGCGAACTTTTTTCACAAAGAGGGATAAGCCTTTGTTTGTTACCTTTACCATTTATTTTTAATGTATTATTTTTTAAATCTATTTCAGATGGTGAAATGCTGCATAGCTCTGATACTCTTATCCCCGTTGCGAACAACAATTCTATTATGCAGATATCTCTGGTTGTTTGTTTATAACCAATACTGTTCGGATTAAATTTATTTTTTTCTATATAAGCATATTTAATAAGTCTCAATAGTGATGTTTTTTTAATTGTTTTTGGCAGCTCTGTCGATCTGCCTATCTTTATATGAAGCTTTCTAAAAGGTGAAAATTGAATTTTATCTTCTCTTTCAAGAAAATTTAGAAAAGACTTAAGTGTTGCCAGCTTTCTCTTTAATGTTTTTGGTTTATATATTCCATTAATTTCTACCAGATAAGACCTTATTAAATCCTTATCCAGATCAGTTACATTTATTTCTCCAACATTTGTTATTTTTTTAAATTGCTCCAAGTCCATATTGTATGCTTGTATAGTTAATGAAGAGAGACATCTTTCTAAAGAACAGTATTGCAGGAATGATTTTATGGCGTGATTCAGTTTCATATATAGCATCTCCTTCTTTTTGTTGTTTTTTCATGCGACAAAAAGATTGGATGTACAATTGCTATAAATTCAATAATTTAGATCAAATGAAACATTGGTCGGTGAAAATAAGCGGAAAAAGAACTGTCGGTAACACGCAGCCGGATATCAGCATGGAAAGGCTAAAATTATGGATTCATGGAAACGTGCAGCTGATTTCTCGAACGTAAGTGGGGACACTTGAATCTTGGATCGGTGGTCAATATTCAGCCGCCCCTGGAAGATCAATGGCTATGAGATGTCTTGGACAGCAGGGGCCGCAGAATCAATCTGACTTAGAGTCAGCCAAAATGTTCATATTGCGGACAGTAAGCCGGCTTGTAGAAAGAAGTAATGACGGGGAAATATTATCCGTGAAAAGAATCTAAAATTCGATGTGACTTTCCTGCAATATGCTCTTCCCTGCCGGGGTGTAGATTACTGCCCCAAGTGCTTCGATTACAGAACTGTCGTATTTCTGGTCAGCCATGCTTTGCAGAATTTCTACTGCCTGCCTTGCGGTTTTGGCTTTTCTGTAAGATCGTTTCTGAACCAGCGCGCTGAAGGTATTGGTTACACCTAGAATTCTGGCCAACATGGAAATTTCGTTTCCCGACAGCCCATTGGGATATCCCGACCCATCAAGATTTTCCTGCATCTGCCATATTGTCTGTGGAATGGGCAGATCAAACTCCACCCCCTCGAGAATCCTGCAGGTATGCTCTATGTAACGCTGGGTTTCCCTGATCTCTTCCGGAGTAAGTTTACCCTGTTTTTCCATTATCTCTCTGGGCACAAACGTTTTGCCCACCTGAGAAAGAATTGCAGCGGCCTCCACTGTTGCGCAGTCAGTATCGGAAAGAAGCAGTGTTTCCGCTATTTCAAGGGCCATTTTACGCATGAGTGAAGTGTGTCCGTCAAGGAAAGGTACGCTTTCCACTGCCCGGATCAGCGCGTTTATGACCTGCTGACGAACTTCAACGGCTCGTTTTGATGCGTTTTTATCAGAGGTAATATCCCTGTAAACAGTCAGAACGGCATCTCCATCCTCTTCTACGGTGCAGGGTACAGAGGTAACCTGGAGAACCGAAGAACCGGCTCTGCCGGGCATGACCATTTCCTCACTGTATGCGGAATTGGACATGGTCGCCATCTGGTCCCCGTGAGAAATGGTTTCCGCATTGATTTCTCCGAAAACCTGTTTATCAGTCAAACCTAGTGCAGCCCGGCTTTCCAGCCCACCCATTTTCGCAAACGATTTGTTTACGAACAGAAATCCCCCATCACCGCTGTTTTTTACACTGACAGGGGTAGGCATGGTGTTGCAGACAAGTTTGAGAAGCCTGTTTTCGCTCCGCTGCTGAATCAGATTTTCTTCATTTTTTGTGGAGGATAAATAATACCTGCGAGTTGAAACAATGAATTTAATCGTCAGGACAAAAAAGACTACGCATCCAAGCGCAAGGGCCGCGATAAGGGCTGTCCCTGTTTTGAAAATATTCAGATCATCATTTGCAGCCGCAACATCAGTTTCCATGAGTACCCACCAGTTGATCGCAGGGATAAACTCGGCAGAGGAATATACCATATCTGAATTCTGCAGATTTTTCCTTTTTCCGAACTCAACTTTGGTTATCCCCGAAAGGTCGGCGCTGACGTCCTGCAACTCCAGATTATCCGAATGTCCCAGTATAACATCCTGATAAGCTGAACCGTACTGCTGTATCAGATGTATGCGACTGCCGTTTTCAAGTTCGCGTGCAGCAGCAAGAAAGGACCTGAGAATATCACTCAGGGGTACGGTGAGCACCAGCACTTTAGTTGGTTCAACCTCGGTAGAAAGAGCTTCGGCCGGGAACACAGGGAGAAAAAGATCCGAAGTCAATATTCCTGAATTCTCACGGAGAGGGGAAAAAACCGGAATCCTGTTTTTCAATACAAGCTCGACCAGTCGGCGATATTCTCCAGCGCCTCCTTCCAACTGCCGCCCCGATGTGGAGTAAAGACTGCCGTCAAGATTAAACAGATAAGCTGAATCAAAACCGGAAACCTTCACAAAATTGCCAAAGTCCTCGCGGGCTTCTTCCCTGTGTTTTTTATCCGCGCCTGCAAGTCCCTTTACGGCGAACCTGAAAATTCGAGCCCTGGCCAGTTCCCTGCCCCGGATCACATATTCCACCAACCTAGAACTGAGTAATTCTACGTCGTCACTTATTACTGCCGCCTGATATTCACTCAACCGCTTGGCGGCCTCGGCTTCCTTATCCCGCCAAAGTTTATCCACTCCGTAGTAAAGACATCCTGCTACCGCCAGAAACAGCAGAAGAAGAGCAATATTGCGCAGGTTGAACAATCTTTTCACTATATCAAATATTTTTATTAACATTGCGGCACCATAAAATTTTTTCTTGTCCTCAAACTCTACCGGGTGGGATTTTCCGAAAGCGCCCCGCGCATTCCTCTGGTAATGGGAGAGAGCAGATATTCAAGTACACTTTCCTCTCCGGACAGAATATTGACTTCCACGATCATCCCGGGAAGAAAATCACTTACTTTTCCCGAATCATCGCCGACAGTGTCCAATATGACGCGGTAATACCAGCTGCGGGTAAGGTCATCAAAATAGGTCTTGGCCGAAATATTTACTATTTCAGCTTTGAGCATTGTTTCATCGGAAAATTCATATGACGAAGGGCGGATCTTTGCCTGCATGCCGTTCCAGATTTTAGTGCGGTCACTGGGCTGGACCTTGCCCTCAATGCGTATGGATGCGTTTGAAGGAACAATTTCCGCAAGCGACTCTCCGGAGCGCACTATTCCACCCACGGTGTTGGCGCTGAGCCTGTAAACAGTTCCATCAACCGGGGCTCTGATCACACTGCGGACAATCTGTTCGTTGGCGGCCTTCAATTCCTCACGCACGGCTTGCAGATCGGAGCTTACAGTGTTGATCTCCTCCCTGATGTCTCGATAGAAATCAAGCCGTTCCTGACTGATGCGCTGACGCAGTTCCCTGATTTCAAGAGCATACTCGTCACGCTTGTTGTAGGTCTCCGCTATGCTGGTCGTGATCTTGGCCAGTTCGGTCTTGCGCTGCAAAAGAAGCTGGCGCGAGCCTATGCCCTTTTTTACCATAGGTGCCAGCATGTCATACTGTTCTTTAAGCACCTTCTGCTCGTCCAGCAGGTTTCTTACGTGATCCTCACTAGCTGCAAGTGCGGCTTCCGTCTGCTGAATCTTTGTTTCGAGAATATTGATCTTCTCATCCAGAGCTTCGCGGCGGAAACGGGCAAACTGCAATTCACTGCGCTCTTCCGGGGTACTCACGCTCTTTTCAAAGTCATCGGTGCTGTCGGTACTTTCCGCCATGAGCCGGGCAAGCCTTGCATGGAGACGTTTCAACATGATCTGGGACTTGTTGCGCTTCTCGGTTATATTGGTGTTGGCTATGGCTACAAGCTCCTGCCCCTTTTTAACCTTATCCCCTTCCTGAACAAAAACCTTTTCAACTACTCCGCCTTCAAGGTGTCCGACAATCTTATCTGTAAGATTGGTTGCCACAACTCCCTGGGCACGAACCGTCTTTTCAATCTTGTTGAAATGAGCCCAGATCAGAAAAGAAACCATAAAAACAAAAATGAGAATCAGCACAATACAATTGCCGAAACTGTTCTCCAACGACCAGAGCAGATTGCTTTTCCAGCTTCGTCCCATTATTTCGCCCTGCCCTGCTGCTGAGAAGAAGCTCTGGACATCTGCTTGAGAATCTCGTCACGCGAACCGTCAGCGACAATCCGTCCCTGATCAACCACTATAATCCGATCCACAATCTGCAGAATCTGGGGCCGATGGGTGACGATGAACATTGTCTTGCCGTCCATGGAATTTCTTATGCGTTCGATAAGCAGCTTTTCCTGTGTTGAATCCATGGAACTGGTCGGCTCATCCATAAGCATCAACGGCGGATTACCGATAAGAGCCCGGGCGATTGCCACAGCCTGTCTCTGTCCGCGTGAAAGGTTTTTACCTCCCTCCAGAATCTGCATCTTGAGCCCCAGCGGGTGCTGGGAAACAAATCTGCCCACACCTGAAATAGTCAATGCGTTCTGCAGGGTTTCCTGAGTTACCGTACGGGCTCCCATAAGCAGATTGAATTCCAGTGTTCCGTGAAAAAGGACCGGAGACTGCGGAACGACACCCATAAACTCCCTTATCTTCTCCACGTTTAGAAAAGACATGTTGTGTCCATCCAGCATGACTATGCCTTCGGTGGGATCGGACAGGCCGGCCAACAACTTGATAAGGGTGCTCTTCCCGCTGCCCATGGGACCGATGATCCCTACCTTCTCACCGGGCTGCACTTTGAAGGAAGCATTCTCAAGGGCATAGGGAGATTCGGGATGATACCGAAAAGAAACGCTGTCAAATTCGACTCCGCCATGCAGTTGCTGCACCTTGAACTGCTTGGATTCACAGTTTTCCTTATCAAGGCTGAGCAGTTCCTTGAGATCCTTGTAGGACCGTCTGGCGAAAAGATATGTGGTAATCAGATTTGCCGTGCTGGCAGTTACGGCAATGCAACGGCTGGAAAGAACCATGGTCGTCAGCAATCCCCCACTGCTCATTCCCCCGCTTTTGATCAGAAAAAAGGCCACGATAAGCAGTCCGGCCGAATTAAGCTGTCCCAGCAGACCGGTCGTCATGGAACATCTGGCCTGTGCAAGCCTGTACTTTGAAGACATCTCCCCGGCTTTTTCCACCTCGGTGGACCAGCGGGAAACAAACAGCCGCGCCGCATTGGTGGTCTTGATGGATTCCACTCCCTGAAAGACCTCGTTCAGAAAAGATGTCTTGCGGGACTGGAGCCTGCTCTGAGCCGAAACATTGTGATCTATGAAAAAACCGTAGACGGCGGACACCACCAGAACAAGAAAGGACACTGTCGCCGGGACGATTACAAGGACACCGCTGTTGAGGTAAATCACCAGCAGGAAAAAAAACAGAAAGGAAAAATCTATGGACCCTATAACCAACTGGGTGGTGAAGAGCGACTTGATCCGCGAAAACTCCTGCATGGCATGAGTCAGATGTCCGGCAGAGGAAGGTAGCCGTGAAAAAGTCGTGTCCAGTATCTTTGCCAGCAATTGGGGTTCCGCCTCCCGCTCTACACGCAGGGCGGCCTTTTCCACTAGAGCTGTGCGTACGTTTTTCAGTATATAATCGAAAAAAAGTACAAAAACAGCTCCGGTTATAAGTACCCTCAGAGAATTTTCAGCCAGATTCGGCAGGATACGGTCATAAAAAATACCCATCAGCAGCGGGACAACCAGCGTAAAACAATGGACTATAATAGTAGCCAGCACAACCTGAGAATAAATCGGCCACATCCGTCCGACCTGCCCGGTAAACCATTGCAGGCTTAAAAAAGGGACTCTATCGGTTTCGAACTCCTGCTGCATCGTACAGGACCAGTTATTGAACTGCCCAAGCCCGGAAATTTTATTTTTTACAACCTCCTGATGTCCGTTCCAGACAGAAAGACTCCTGCCGACCTTTTCTTCAATAACCGCGAAACTGCCATCCTGATACTGAACAATCATCGGCAGGCTGTCGGCTCTTACTTTTGGCGGGAGTTCCCCTGTTTCCGCAACAAGTCCCATATTATCGCCCTGCAGGCGCAGATACTCGGACAGAGGTGAGGTATTGCCCAACTGCAACGAATTTTCCGTTACAACTATTCCAAAGCTGTCTGCCACCTTTTTAAGGCAGGCCGTAATGGCTACCCCTCTTTCTTCAGTCCGGCCGGGCTCGAATATACCGGAGGGCTCAACAGCGGCAGCAGACACCGGACCATTCTCCCCGCCATTATCATGATTCCCGCCAACAGGCTGAACGCGACCGAAATTATTCCTTTCCGGTGCGGCGTCTTCTCCGGCAACCATGGCTTCGCGGTCCTGTCCAAAGGTTTTCTCTTCATTCGAAACCGATAAATCAGTATTATCCGGCATACTATTTTTTCCTGCCGCCAAGACTGATAACGACCTGGTTTGTTCCGGGCACACCGTCACTAAGCGCCTTGAACCGGATAAGATTCTTGGGAATGCCGCCTTCCGTATTTATCACCCGGATCAAGCCGTAAAGCCGCTTGAACGAAACGGAATTCGACATGCTGGAAGAGACCCCTGCGTGATTGAGTGTAGCCGTAAGCTGCAATCCGCTCTGCCGGATGGCCGCCTCGTTGAGTTCAATCCAGTCCAGAAGCTCTTTTCTGGTCTCATCTTCAAGGGTGCTCGTGAGCTGATTGAAAAGAACAATTACCCTGTTCTTGTTGTTGATACCCTTAACCAGTTTAGTGACAAACGGAGCCGGTTCGAAGGTTTCCTTTGTCTTGATTTTCTTATCAACGGCACCTTCGGCCTCCAGACGCTTAATCTTGGCCAGCGCCTGCTTCAGTTGCTCAGCCACTCCGGGATCGTAATTCTTCTTGAGTTCATCCAGTTCACGTCTGGCTTTACGGGCCTTATTCTCGGCCACGGCCACACGCATGGTCAGATCCTTTTTCTCCCGGCGCAATTTGTCCAGATCTTCTTCATTCACAACCTGCGCCGGAGCAATATCCTCACTGCTCAGTTCGGCACTGCTGCTCATTGCCTGCTGCAACCTATCCATGGAAGAAGGAGGCTCCAGAAAAGACAAATCCTGAGAAGCCGCAACCTTTGTTTCAACCTGTTCTGTTGAAGACGCTGCCCCGGGAGTAACTTCCTTCAAAGCTACTATGTAAGAAAGTGTACCGGTAACCAGCACCATGAGAAGTGTGAAAAAAACCATCATCATAAGTACGGTCGACAACGCATCGACAAACCCCGGCCACGGCGGCCCACTATCAGCAGACATATCTATTTACCTTATATTTTATGAAATATTTCAACAAACTAACTATTCTTATGCAATACCGTCAATATGGTCAGTATGAACGGTAACTTCAAGATGCACATCATCAGTTGTGATTGCATCGGACCCGCCTGAATCTCCTCCTGAATCACCATCTGAATCACTGCCGGAATCAGCAGACTCAGTTCCGGAATCCGTTCCCCCGCCATCGCCGCCGGAATCCAGCACACCGTCAAGCAGGGTAAAGTCGTAGGTGGATTCACTCTGAGCGGTTATGACATCCCCGGAACTGTCCAGTCCTTCCAGCTGCAGGGTGTAGTGTCCGTCCTGCAACTCGGAAAGGAAATCCATGGTCCATGTATTGTCCGCGCTGACGGAGGCAGTTCCTTCTATGGTAACATCCGTCGTACCGTCGTTGTCATAGTCTCCGGTCAGGGTGACATTAATGGTGGCGACATCGGCATCAGAGTCGCTATCAGTGAAAGTATAAGAAGGGTCCGAACTGTCCTCGGATGAGGCGGAAACCGTATCCGGCGTTACTGAATTGCCGTCAAAATCGATATAAGTTGTTTCCGACTCGTTTCCGGCACTGTCGATGATCGTAATACCCACATAATCATAGTTACCGATCGTGGATGAACTGACGTATTTCCCGAAAGAACCGTCAGAATCTATATCAACATATGATTCCGAGGATGAAGCACCGTCATCGGTATAGTAGACAACTTCACATTTATAATCGCTTGAGGAAAAACTGACATCGTCTCCGAAATAATCGCCGGTTATGAACACACCGCTGGACCCAAGTGACTGCGTGCTAAGTTCAGGAGAGTGATCAAGCAGCCCGGCTGAATCGTTATCAATCACAAAATCGGTTGTGCTGGTGTGGGAATTCCCGGCCAGATCGGTAGCGGTTACCGTTGCCGTATAGTCTCCGCTGGCCAGGTCATGTCCGGCTGAACCGAACGTAACCTCCCAGGTTCCGTCATCATGAAGTGTTATATGGTCCGACCCGAAAGTCTGCGACACTCCGGTATCGGTATTGGTCAGGGTAACGTGATAATCGGCTATGTCGGTGCTGAAATCACCGTCTTCCTGTCCGGCACCGAGCTCCTGTATAGTACCTGAAAGGGTAATCAGGTCTCCGCTGGTGAGATTGTCGGAATCGGAAAAACCGTGATCCGAACCACTGTCCAGAGCAATATCGGTGACCGGCTTTACGGTGTCCACAACCATATCGAACGTGTAATCCTGGGTCGCATCATAGTTGTGCGCCTGGTCACGGTACTGGATGGTGATATCCGAATACTCGCCGTCAAACTTGTACACACCGGAATCAAGACTGAAGGTTACGTATCCGTCCCCGTCTGTATCGTATACCCAGCCTGTTTCAAAATCCGTATCACTACCGTCCACATTGTATCCGTCTATATTCAGGATTCTGGCCGCTGTGCCCGGCTCGACCTGAATGGTTATGTCGGCGGTATTGCTGTTGGTGTAGTATGTTTCACCGGTTCCCTTTGTTCCTGAGGTAATGCTAGGGTCGGACTGAAAATCAGGGGCATCGGTATCGATTGTAAAAACTAAATCATCGGCCACCTGAACATTCCCGGCTCTATCCACAGTGACCAGTGTATAGGTATGTTCGCCGTCAGTAGTGAAGGTGGGGGTATAAGTTGCCGTGGAACTGCTGTTGAATGTTCCTGTGGCCACAGGGTCTGACTCGCCGTCGATGTACAGCAGCCAGACGGAATCGCTGTCGCCGTAAAGGGTGAAAGTTGGAGTTGTATCCGGCGTATAGTTGCCTTCGTAATCATCATTAAGGACAATCTCGGCCGTCCTGGTTGCATTGGCATCCACATACACACTCAATGAATCAGCCTGCAACTCATTCCCGGCGGTATCGGTACAGGTTACCTGAAAAGTATATAAACCATCCGAAAGAGTGCCTGTGTCATAAGTCCAGGTCCCGTCTGCATTGGTAACAGTAAATACGTCTGTGGTGGTTATCAGCTCTCCGTCCTTGTAAATCTCAATCTGTACAAGAGAACCCGTGTCTGCCGTTCCGCTAAGCGGAAATGAATTCTCGCTGGTATAGCCGTCAACGATAGTCGAGATGAAATCGGCAGGCAGGTGGCTGCGCAAGGCATTGCCGGCAACTGTTCCATCGGCCTGAAGAATGGCACCATCAGCATTTACACTCACCGCCGTGTCATAAGCATCCGGCAGATCAATTGTCGGCTTGCTGAACCCGGTATCTATGACAAGGGTCTCTTCCGAGCTGGACGCCTCATTACCTGCGAGATCGGTTGTTGTAACCTGAATTGCATATTCACCGTCAGACAGTTCGGAAAGCGTATAGGTATAGGACCACGTGTCTCCGTCTTTGGTCAGGTTTTCGGGGGCAATGGTTATTGTAGTAACATTGTTGTAGATGTCCGTTGCCGTTATTACTACGGTTGCCCCTTCATCAACGACCCCGGTAATGGTGGGAGCAGATGTGGTCCAGTCCGTTGCGGTATTGTTGGAATCCTCGGCAATCCAATCGTTATCGACCCCGGTATCTTCAACCAGTTCGAGAGTCGGCGTAATGGTCTGCGTATCAACCACAAGCGTCAACAGCTCGTCGGAAGTATACCCGGCATCGTCGGAATATACACTGGTGGCGTAATAATAATAGCTGCCGTCCGCCAATGTTCCGTCAAGCTCATAAGTCCAGACACCGTTGGCTCCGGCCTCCACTGTGTCCAGCAGTTCTCCGCCGGTCCGGTCGGTATCTCCCTCCGTGGTCTTGTATATTTTAACGTTGCAGTATGACTCAGCTATGCCGGTAAGGGTAAGCCCGGAGTTATGATTGGTGACAGCGTCAGTGCCGATATTTGAATCATCGGCACTGGAAAGATTGATAGTCGGCGGAACAGGAGTTTCGCCGGTAATCTGAAATTGAGCGGAACCTTCAGCCTCGTTACCGGCTTCATCCGTGCTTGTAATCGAAACATTGTAAGAACCGTCATTGAGAGCGTCTCCGGGTTCAACCTGATAGGACCATTTACCATCGGCATCGGTAGTTGTGGTGAAGAACAGCACATCACCCTCAACGCCTATTTCACTGATGGAGATGGTCAGTGTACTGTTGGCTTCAGCCTCCCCCTCAAAGAAAGGCGTGTTATCGGTCGTTCGCGTAGTGGTCTCTATGGTGTTGTCCACTCCCCCATCTGAAAGCACGAAAGTAGGAGTCTGGGGAGGCGTGGTATCAAGATCGATAATAATGTACTTGACCTGCCTGTTACCGGCCTCGTCTTCGGAAACCACAGTAACTTTGTAGTACCCGTCTTCGCCGAGATCGGTAGGAGTATACTCCCATGTGGAATCATCATCCGCGAGGACCAGTTCGGTAACATAACTGTCCCCGAGAGCCGCTGCAGCCGCTTCCTCACCTGTGGAGTAGCGTTCACTTATGTAAATTCTCAGTTTACTGCCCGCTTCGGCAGTACCGGTCAGCAAGGGCCGTGTTTCGTAGGTCAGTCCGTCACTGTCACTCACGCCGGAATCGTAATCGGAGTCTATGGATATTGTCAGATCATCTGCGGAATACTCTGGGTCTATGGTTACCACCTGGGTGGTTTCACTGGTATTTCCGGCACTGTCGGTGGAAACGAAACGATAGGTATAGGTTCCTTCTGCAAGGCCGCTTAAAGAAACCGTAAGTATGCCGTCACCGGTATTATCACCGATAGCGACTGATAAATCCGCCTGAAGAACACCGTCAACATAGACATCAAGGCTGGTATGCGCCTCCGTGGTAACAGTAAAAACAGGCGAAGTATCACTGGTAACGTAATCGCTGTCGGTCCCGAAGAATTCCCCCTTGGTATCCTCATCCATGGAAATTGTCGGAACCATGGGATCGGTATCAATTCTGATGCTCTGGGTGATTGTAGCCTCATTATCGGCAGCATCGGTGATAACAGCTGTGAAGACATAATCTCCGTCTTCATCCAGAATTCCATCAGGTACGGTTACAGACCAATTGCCGTCATCGTCCGCTGTAACGGTGCCCACGGCCTTGGACTCATCGCCAACCATCACCGAGACCACCAGAGTAGCATTTGCCTCGGTTGTCCCGGTAAGGGTCGGGGTCATGTCGTTGGTAGTAAAATCTCCCTTGTAGCCGGAATCGGATTCATCGGCCAGCAGGATAACTCCTGCAGGGGAAACTTCGGAATCAACTTCAAGTATCTGGGTAAAAGTTGTTACGTTCCCGGCCTGGTCTACGGCCTCAACCTTAATCGTATTATCGCCGTCATTGATACCGCTGTCGATATCAAGCCCGGAGAGGTCGAAAGTCCATTCCCCGTTTTCGCCAACGGTTATATATCCGTCTGTACCGGTCGCATCGTTAGTGACACTGACTTCCATGTCATTAACGTAAACAAAAAGGTGGACCCCGGCCTCGGCCGTTCCTGAAAGCACCAGCCCTTCGGCAACTTTCTCGTCATTGGTCAGCCAGTCATTATCAGTGCCGGAATCAGAATCGTCTGCAAGTTCGACAGTCAACGCAGGCGATTCATTATCGATCACTACGACTACCTCTTCGCTGACTTCGTTCCCGGAAGCATCGGTAATCACGGTGTTACCGGCCGTATCGGTAAAAACGGCCTTGAACGTGTATGTTCCGTCTTCAAGCGAGTCCGCTACCGGCACAGCCCAGGAATTATCTCCGCTTGGAGAGTCCACGTTGTAGTAGCTTTTAATCAGATTCCCTTCGCTGTCGTAAATGGAGATGGTCGCGGTAAGATTTTCTCCGGCAGTCCAACTGAATCCCGGATTGCGGGTCTGGGTATTGTGGTCGTCCAGTTCGAAACCGGTGTCGTTGTCCACATCCTGGATCATATCGAAGCCGACCGGATCAATGCTGGTATCCACTGTAAAACTGTAGGATGTATCAGTTGCCACGTTACCGGCATAGTCGGTTGCGGTAACTTCCACCGTGTACACGCCCTCGCCCAGTTCGGACTCGGTCACCGGATAATCCCAACTGCCGTCCGCCCCGGCAACGACCGTTCCTGTGGACGCAACGTTCTCACCATTCAGGATAGTCACAACAACAGAGGAATAGGCTTCAGCATAGCCGACAATATGAGGCTCTGTTTCGCTGGTGATGTTGTCATCCAGAGAGCCGGAATTGGAAGTATCCGCCAGCTTCACACCGGAAATATTCTCGGCGAAAGTATCAAGCTCAAAACTGTATGTAGCCTCATCGGAGACATTACCGGCCTCGTCGACTGCCACGACGGTGATTGTTTTCGTCCCATCGTCGCTCTTGTCGGAGGCAAAGTCCTCTGGATCAAACGAATAGCTGCCGCTGGCATCGACCACCACGGTTTTCACGGAAACCCCGTTGATCTTGATATTAAGGCTGGTGCCTTCCTCAAGATTGGAAATCGTGAACTCCGGATTGACTTTATTGGTATACACAGTGCCGTCATGCACCGGATACTCTGCAGCGTCGTCGAGTGTTATTGTAGGGGTTGAGGGCTTGATGCTGTCCACTTCCACCGGCAGAATAGAGGACGAAGCGGACTCGGTTCCAGCCAGATCCACATATCGCACGTAAAATTCGTGGGTTCCCTGTCCCACATCATCTCTTGCCACGGTTATGGTCCAGGATGTGTCATCTTCGCCGACTACGACCGAGCCGACAGGATCATCGGTTCCCACAACGTACAGATAGACTGTGGACCCTTTTTCTACTCCGGACGATTCCACGGCACCCGTAAAGGTAAGATTTTCGGAACTCGTAATGTTGTCCGAATCCGTTCCCACACTGAAAGAGCCGTCCGTATAAGACGTATCCGACCCGGTTGTAAGGTCTATGTCACCGGGGGTATTCGTGGTGCGGTCAATGGTAACATCCACGCTTGCGGTGGTTTTGCTGTTACCGGCCACATCGCTGGTAACCGCATAAAATTCGTAATCTCCGTCCGCGGAAATAAATGAATTCGCCACCGTGTATTCCCAGTCGGCAGCGGATGCGACAAAAGACCCTACTATCGTATCGTGCCCTTCGGAATCCACCACATGGACTGTAACCGTATCCCCGATATCGGAGGATCCTTCGAAAACCAGTTCAGTCGCTTTGGTGATCCCGTCATTGGTAATCCGGCCGGTATCGGAACTGTCCTCACCAGAAGTAAGTACAAATGTCGGATCGGAAATCGAGCGATCTATGGTTACGGGCAGCGCGTCCAGAACCGTCTGGTTTCCGGCGTTGTCTTCCACCACGGCTGTATAGGAATGCGAACCTTCGGTGATGTAATCGGATGCGTCTGTCGATCCTTCATCACCAATGGAGAATTCCCATTTGTATCCGTCAGTCTCGTTTCCGCTGACTGTTGCCTCGCCGATCTCGACCCCGTTATCGTAAACGGTTACCTTGACCGCGTTCGCACCTTCCTCAAGAGTTCCGCTGATCAGAATTTCCCTGGCATTGGTTATTTCATCATCGGCATATGTCCCGAGATCATCCGATGCATCCAGGTCTATGGCTCCGGCCACAGGATCGGAATCATCCAGAGTCATGGTGTAGGTGGTGTATTTGCTGTTGCCGGCCATATCTGTAGAAACAGCCACAAACGTAAGTTCTGTTGTTGTGCCGGCGTATGCAGATGCGTCAAAAGAGACCAGAGGCCAGTCGCCGGAATCGTCCACCACGGAATCGACCAGTATCCCGGACCCGACACTGACCTCTCCAGAAACAATCTCCACTGCTCCGTCCGCAGATGAATCAAGCAGATAGACGGATATGGTTGAATCCGTATCACCGGATATCTTAAAGCTGATTTCCTTGCTGGAATCGCCGTCAGGATAAGCGGTGTAATCGTCACTTTCCGTGCCCGCAGGTCCGCCTGCGGAATCGAATCCCGGAGCTAAATCGATAGTAGGCGCGTCAATAGTCTGGTCGGAACGGATTTCGAAAGTTTTGGAATCAAGGCTGGTATTCCCGGCAAGGTCTTCAACAGTAGCAACAAAAGTATATGTCTCACCATCGGTGAGATTGCCGTAATCGTAGGACCAGCTGTAGGTTCCGTCACCGTTGTCGGTTATGGAAACATCACCAAGCGCACCGTTATCGGCAAGGCTGTTTGCAATGACGGTTCTGTTTCCATCAGAGTCCACCTGATAGAGAACCAGTACAACCTCTGAACTGCTCTCGGTTATTTTGCCTGTAAGCACGGCAGAGTCATTGCGTACGGTGGCAATATCCTTATCCAGATTGGTATCGAGCGTTCCAAGCAGCTGATCTTCACCGGAAGAAGGAAGCCCTATGGTGGGCCGGTCAGGGTCTGTATGGTCAACGGTAACAGTCAGGGTTTCGTCGGCAGCGTTATCTGCTGCGTCGCAGACTTCGGCACGAAAAGTAAGCTCTTCCGAACCGGATGTGCCATAGGAGGAAACATCATAAGTGTAAGTCCAGTTTCCAAGGCCGTCCGTGGTTATTTCTCCATCCGATATCTGTTTCTCGGTACCGTCACCGACAGTAAGATAAATATTTATGGGCGCACCGACCTCGGCCGTGCCTTTCAGGGTAACCGTATTTGAACTGGTAATGTCGTCCTCATCGGTTCCCCCTAAATCCGGGCTGCTGGTAGTAGAGTCCGATCCGGAATCAAGGTCTATTGTCGGTTCAACCTCCGGAGGGGTGCGGTCGATAACAACATCGAGCGAGGCGTGTATGTTCCGGCCTTCCACGTTTCCGGCGTAGTCGGTGAGCTCTGCCACGAACCGGTAGGTGCCGTCGTCGCTTATCACACCTTCGGCAACAGTATACACCCAGTTTCCCGAACTGTCCTTGGCAGCATCTCCCACATAAGTATATGTGCCGTCCTCTATCAGGTAGATGCTGACCTTTGCGGTATCATCACTCGCACCGACAACAGTGAGGTCAATTGTCTCCTTGTTGGTAAGGTTATCACTGTTCGTGCCACCGGCATCTTCATCGTAAGAGTCGGAACCGGCCACTAGATCAAGCCCGGTAGAACTCGGGTCGGTGGTTTTCAGCGTAACCCCGCTCAGATAAGTGGCCCCGCTGGATACGTTGCCCGCAAGGTCCTCGGCAGTAAGCTTGAATGTATATTCACCGTCGGTAAGAGCCTGCTCCTCGGTCAGGGTATAGCCCCATGATCCGTCACTACCCACGGAGACAGTGGCAAGTTCTGTATAGTTTACTCCATCGGTGGAGTACGAAATGGTTACCCGGCTGTCTGGGTCGCCACCAGTACCTTCAAGGGAAAGCGTGCTGTCATTGGTGTAAATTCCGGCAATGGTCCCTACCTTGGTATCGGACTGAGAGGTAAGCTGCATGGTCGGCACACCGGGCGCAGTGGCATCGACTTCAACGCTGAGAACTACCGAATCCTCGGAAACTGTTTCACCGATGGAGGCAACGGCATAAATCTCGTAATCTCCGTCATTAAGTCCTGCGATGGTAACAGAGTAATCACCGTTCTCATCTGCAACTATAGTGTCCTTAAGCTCATCATTGACGTAAATTTTTACGGTTGCACCACCATCAGTTTCACCTTCAAAAGTCGGATTCTGCGAACTGATAATACCATCATCATCAGAATAACCGTTATCTTCGCCTTCAGCCAGATGGATGGTCGGTCTGCTTACGGTATCCGGATCAGGACTGTCTTCATCCGAAGCGTTGTCGCTGTCCGAGGTTTCTTCCGGAGTCTCCTCCTGAGTCTCCTCTTCCGGTATATCTTCGGTAGTATCTTCCTGTTTCTCCTCGGAATCAGGGTTGTCAGTAGTCTCCTGTTTTTGGGCGGAACTGGGTTTTACTGTGCTGGAAAATGTTTCTTCGCTGGTAGCGGAAGAACTGCTGCTTTTAATAAGCGCAGTCTGAGTTGAAATTATGGCTCTGCTGGAATCGACAGAAAGCTGGGCGGAAGCAGAGGTAAGGCTGCTGATGCCAAGCTCAGGCTTTGAACTTCCGGAAGGATTCAGGCCGTCTCCGTCAAAAGAATTACCGGTGGTTGAAGCAGGCGCAGGAGGACTGTCCTGAACTTCCCAGGTGGAACTCTCCTCTTCCTTTTCCGAATCCTGCATCTCTGAACGATCGAAAAGCTCCTTTGACTCAAGGCTTTCACCATCGGAAAACTCCATGTCCACCTTGCCGTCAAGGCTCATGATGTTCCCCACGAACATGAACACCTGTTCATGGTTGTCCTTGTCTACAAGGACAAGGTCTGCCCCGCGAAGAACATATCTGTAGTCGTCAGGGCTCCCCTCTACCTTGTAGACAGTAGACGGCGGGACTCTGTTCTGCTGAGAATCGTTGGTATCTTCGGCCATATCATTCACCGTGTTTCCTGATCAAATTCATTTAGCTAAATCTGTATCCAGCGGCAGTCCGAGCACTTCCTCAAGGCGGCCTTCTTCAAGAAAAATATTCAGCCCGGCGCGCATACGGGCAAAGCGGGCATTGACTTCCCGGACGGAAGCAGCAGTCTGCCCTTCCCGCGCAGAGATGAGGTCCAGCATGGTACGTATTCCAAGGTCGAATTCGCTTAAATAAAGGCTCATGAGATTTACACTTGAATCATAAGCGTCTCTGGCAAGCTCGAATTCCTTTTCAGACGATTTGTATGCATTATACGCATCCGAAAGTACGTTCTGCACCTGCAACGCGGTGGCGTCTTTGGTGGCTTTCAGCCTGTTTAGAACGGCAGTCTCCTTCCGGACTCCCTCATCAGTGGAAAAACCGCTGAAAAGATTCCAATTGACTGTAACCTGGGCATCGAGCGAGTTTTCATATCCGTCTATTTCCTGAAATTCACTCTTTGCGTTCAACTGGTAGCCGAAAGAAGGATAATAATCGGCTCTCAACGTATCCACGGCCTTTGCCTGAGAATCTATTTCCGCCTGAAAAGCCCGCAGACTCATATTATTGGCAAGGGCCCGGTCACAGACTTCTTTGAGGGACTCCACAATTTTCATATTCAAAAGGTTGGTGTCCGCGGCAACCTTTTGCACCGGCTGCTTTATAATATTCTCAAGAAGAAGGCGCGCAGTGGTTAACTGCTGATTTTGGACAGTTATCTGCGACTGCGTGGAACGTAGGGAAACCTCAACTTTCTGAGCATCGGCTCTGGAGGATATCCCGGCATTATATCGCTCCCAGAATGTATCCAGAAGCTTCTTGTAAAAATCGAGTGCATCGTTATAGACATCCAGCAACTGCTGGGACTGCAAAACGGACAGATATGAATTGATTGCAAGCGCAGCAATATCCTCGTTGGTACGGGCCAGCCTGTACCGGGCCCCTTCCGCTTTGAGCCGCGCACTTTCGACGCTGTCGCTGAGCCCCCCGAAATTATACAATGTATGGGTCAACGAAATATTGCTCTCCCCATATGACGTTGTATGGGTATCAAGGTTGTGTGAAGGACCGGCCTGTCCCTGAAAATCGATGCGCGGATAATATACACTCCTGGCCATGCCGTAGTCCGCCATCTTTTCCATTCGCGAATATCTGGAACTGGCAACCAGCGGGTGCTTTTCAACAGCAAGCCTGCATGCTTCATACAGGGTCAACACCTTCTGCGCAGTGGCGTTTTCAGGATGTTCCTGTAAAGAACTGTTGTGATTCCCCTGAAGGCGTATTTCGAGAGTCCCGTTTTTCGGGGAATCAATACTTACCGACTCAGGACGCCCGCCGCCGTTAAAATTGATATCGGATAATTTTCCAGCCGACGCCAGAAAATCAGCAGCTCCAGCCCCACCGGCCATGCACAGACATGCAAGGCAGGCGAAAACAGCTAAAAAAACGAACCGTTTTACATAATACAGCATACTTACCAAACTACTATATTCAAAAAGCCACCTATTCCGTAGGCAACACTCAATTTTTATTATCAAAAGCTTCGACACTGCGTTCCAGGGCCACAGCAATCTGCCGCGACTCTTTTATAAGCCTCCCGGTAAGCTCATTACCCAGCCCTATCTCTTTGGTGGTTTCGATGGACTGACTCTGCATAACGTTGATTGCGTCTGCGGACTTCTGTTGCAAAAGGGTCATCTTAAGTAAAAATTTATTCGTATTTTCAATCGCTTCAAGCATAGCAGTGTTATTCTTTTCCAACTGTCCTGATATAGCCGCCAATTGCCCTGTAATGTCCGCATCCACAGGGAAAGCAGCGGAATCAGTTTGACCGGATCTGTTTGTGGCTGAGTATTCAATATTCTCGTTAAGCCACTCCTCAACTCTTAGTGTAAGCTGGTCATGCATTCGGCTGAGCAGAATAGCCAGAATGCCGATTATACCACTGCCCGAAAGACCGAAAAGAGATGTGGAAAACGCCGTCCCCATGCCGGCCATGGGATTTTTCAGTTCAACGATCAGTTGTATCATTACCTGCATGATGGACGTATCACTGGCGTCACTCAGCCCTCCAGCGAGTTCAGTCAGAATATTACCCATTGATTTAAGGGTAATGGTAAGCCCCAGAAAAGTCCCCATAAGCCCCAGAAGGACCAGAAAACCACCGAGAAAGGAAATGAGCGATGTGCGGGAAGAAATGCTCTGCTCCATCCCTTCGATTATTGAACGGCTGTCACTTGTCGAACCAAGAACAAGCACTCCGTGGTCTTTTATTGAACAACTGATGGGCCAGAGCGAAGGACCGAGCAACCCTTTCTTGAACTCATTTTCATTAAAGGAATTCTCTTCCGGGTCCCTGCACCAGACAGTAAACTCATCAAAAAGAGCAAGATCGCGGCGAACAGACAGAATGTATCGAAAAATTCCTATCACACTGCCGGTAAAAACAGTCACGATGACAGTGTTGATCACAACCGAAGTCGAAAACAATGATTCCAGAAAAGCAAAACTGAACACCGTACACCCGACCAGGGCAAGCATCAACAGGACAGACAGATACAAATATAATTTAAACTTATTAAAACCGGTTAACATAACTTAACTTAAACCTTATATAACAAATAACATTTCAGAAAAAAAGAGTGATAAGCTGGCCGACCAACCAGCCATCTTCAAGGAAAAATAACTACAAAGTTCACTAAATGTCACTAACCTTTTTGTGATGTAGTAAACTGGATATAGATTGAATTTATATTATAATTAATTATAAGATACAAAGGGGAGCCTATTCTCAGAAGAATTACACATATGCATAGGGCTATATTAAGTAAATCCTGCACGCACCCGGATCAACACAGCAGCAAAAATATTCAGCAACGATTCTGTCACGCCTATCCATCTATTTTATTGATACATAACGACTACGTACACCATATAAACAAATAGTTCGTAATAAGGCTGCGTGGAACCCGATTTTGTTTTGTAATTAAAATTAACGACCAGAATAACTATAAAGCCAAATAATATATAATACACTAAAACAAATTGATTTCATGCACTTTTTTTTAATATTTTTCAATTGACATCTATTATCATTCTCACTATCGTTCAGCTTGTTTTTCGGCGGGTCCAATTTGAAACCTGTATCAGGTCCTGTCCAAGGCAACCACTCCTCGGATAAAAGACTGAACTGTGCTGCTTGAATGCAATGGATCGCTTAACTGGGCACTGGCTGTCACTTATCGGTGATAAAGATTATTAATTTCAAACTCAAGGAAACTCATGAATAACTCTTTCGTTTTAAGAACGGCTAGGGTGAATCAGCATCTTGTTATCAAAAAAGTTCAAGCAGAAGGGGAGCTTGGACGGCGCATAAGGGATATGGGACTTATCCCCGGAACCGAATTCAGGGTCCTTGGCAGAGCGCCGCTTGAAGATCCCGTCGCCCTCAGGCTGAAAGACTTCACCCTGACCCTGCGCAACAGCGAGGCCGACCACATAATTGTAACGGAATGGGAGAACTGATTATGACGGACATAACCTTAGGAATTGCGGGCAACCCGAACTGCGGTAAAACCACCATGTTCAATGCCCTCACCGGCGCACACCAGCATGTGGGAAACTGGCCCGGAGTTACTGTTGAAAAAAAATTCGGCTATATAAAAAACAACGGCGTCAGAGTGGAACTGGTTGACCTTCCGGGGACATACTCACTTACCGCCTACACCCAGGAAGAACTTGTAGCCCGCGATTTTCTCGTTGATGACCGCCCGGAAGTGGTTATCGACATTCTTAATGCAGATGCCCTTGAACGCAACCTCTACCTTGCCGTTCAGATAATGGAACTCGGCGTTCCGCTGGTTCTGGGACTCAATATGATGGATGAGGTCCGTAAAAATGGAAAATCCATCGACAGTTCCAAACTGGCCATGCTCGCCAATTGCAAGGTAGTGGAAACTGTTGCCCGCAAGGGTGAGGGATCAAACGAGCTGATACAGGCATCAATGGATCTCGCTGTTGAAAAAAAAGGAGAATGGAAACCGCTGAACATATCCTACGGCCCCGACCTTGATCCTGTCCTTGCCGAAATGGAAGCTCTTATTACTGCTGAAAAATTCCTGACCAGCAAAGTCCCGGCCCGCTGGACCGGGATAAAATACCTGGAGGAAGATCAGGACGTCATAGCCAAAGGACATGCCCTTAACCCGAACCTTTCGGAAAAACTCCGCAGCATGGCCGCAAAGGTCACCGCACACACCGAAAAGACCCTGAACTCAAGCCCGGATGCCATAATAGCAGACTACCGATACGGATACATCGCCGGACTCATAAAAGACGTTGTCTCCTACCCGAGCAGCAGCGAAGAACGGTTGAGCCGTTCGGATGCCATGGACAAAGTGCTCACCCACAAATTATTCGGCCCCATAATTATGGTAGGCATCATTTACATGATCTACAAGGTCACCTTCACTGTCGGTGAAATTCCCATGGGCTGGCTTGAGGATCTCTTCGGAATGCTCGGCGATGCAGCCACAGCAACAATACCGGAAGGCTACCTTCAATCTCTGGTTGTCTCCGGCATAATCGACGGCGTCGGCGGAGTGCTAGGATTCGTTCCGCTGATCATGTTCATGTTCCTCATGATATCAGCTCTGGAAGACTCCGGATACATAGCCCGCATGGCCTACATGCTTGACCGGGTATTCAAGACTTTCGGTCTGCACGGAACATCGGTCCTGCCGTTCATCGTTTCCGGAGGCATTGCCGGCGGCTGCGCTGTTCCCGGCGTAATGGCCGCCAGAACCCTGCGCAGCCCGAAGGAAAAACTGGCAACCCTGTTTGTGGCGCCGTACATGACCTGCGGAGCAAAAGTCCCGGTATTCCTCATGCTCACTGCAGCATTTTTCCCGCAAAAGCAGGCAACCATAATGCTGCTCATCACCCTGGGGGCCTGGGCAATGGCACTTGTTGTCGCCAAGATTCTGCGCTCAAGCGTCATCAAGGGTGATCCTACCCCGTTTGTAATGGAACTTCCTCCTTATAGAATTCCCACCCTGCGCGGAGTGCTCATTCACACATGGGACCGCACCTGGGAATACGCCAAAAAGGCCGGTACCGTAATCCTGGCCATTTCCATACTTATCTGGGCCATGATGACCTTCCCGGAACTGCCTGAAAACGTAACCGCAAAATACGAAGCCATGCGCGCACCTGTAGCGGAACAGCTTGCCGCCCTCGGTGAGAACGGTGACGCAGAAGTCAAAGCCGCCCTTGAAACAAAGCTTGAAGATATTGCCAACGAGGAATCCGAAGAAGCCGTCCGTTATACTCTGGCAGGACGCATCGGAACCTTCCTTGAACCGGTTACCGAACTTGCCGGATTCAACTGGCGGGTCAACATTGCCCTTACCGGTGGCTTCGCAGCCAAGGAAGTCATTGTATCCACCCTTGGAACAGCCTACTCCCTCGGTGAAGTGGACGCGGAAGAAGCCGCCCCGCTTTCGGAAAGACTGGTTGCAGACCCGCTCTTCACTCCTGCCGCTGCTGTGGCCCTGATTCTGTTTACCATGCTTTATGCCCCGTGCTTTGTAACTGTAGTTACCATGGCCCGCGAATCAAGCTGGAGCTGGGCTATGTTCAGTGTGGTCGGTTCCACGGCTCTGGCCTTCGGCGTGGCTGTAGCGGGATACAATATAGCAAAAGCAGTTCTCTAACCCCTGACAGGAATGTAACTCCTGCATCCCGCTCCCAGCGGGTGGCTGACCGGAACAAACGGATATTTATTCATCAACTTTTCCGTCAGCCACCCGCTAAATGAAAAGGAATATTAAATTCAATTCCAAAAAGATCCGCAACAGATAGAGCAGAATACAGAATGAACCAGAACATCAGCATACGTCACAGCATTCCCGGACGAGTCAGATTCAGAATCAGAAGCATGAGCAACAACCCGTCTCTGGCCGAAAAGCTGGACAATGAACTAAAAAAAATAAGCCATATCGAGTACATCCGTCCAAATATACATTGCGGCAGCCTCACGATTCGCTTCAATCCGGAACTGGAAGACCTGACCGCCCTTGTGAGTTGCATTCAGGAACTGGCCGGAAACGGAAAACCGTCCGGCGCGGGCACTCTTTCCCCCTGTGCCTCATCCATGTGCGAATGCAAAGCCTGCAGGACAACAAACGCCGGATGTAATCCGGTAAAGTCTTCACTGGTCCGGTTTCTCGCGGTCAGTTCGGTCATGGGCGTGGTGTTCGTTCGCACAACAGTCATGGGACTCGCAGTTGCGGAAACGGCTCTGAGCCCACTGGGGTTGATAGCCATAGGACTTTCACTGCCGCTGTTCAAGAAAGCGTACCACCAGTTGAAGCAGAAGCGTTTCACTCTGGAAGCATTCCTGGGAGCCAGTTGTGTTGCAGCGGTAGCAGCAGGCGAAGCGCTGACGGCGTTTGAAGTGCTCTGGATCAATTCCGGGGCGGAGCTGGTCAAGTCGTGGATAACGGAACGTTCACGCAAATCCATCAGCAGCATTCTGGAAGTAACCTCCCACCACACCTTTGTTCTGGCTGACGGTGTGGAAGTGGAAAAAGAGGTCCGGGACCTGCGCAAGGGCGATACCGTTGTGCTGCACACAGGTGAAAAGGTCTGCGTGGACGGCGAAATTGTGGACGGAGAAGCCCTTCTGGACGAATCCCCCATTTCCGGACGCTCCGACCTCATTCACAGAAAATCCGGCGACAAAGTTCTGGCCGGAACCTTTGTCCGCCAGGGAGTAATATACGTCAAAGCCCGGGAAGTCGGAGACAGGACCTATCTGTCGCGCATCCTGAAAATGGTTGAAGACTCCCTTGAAAACCGGGCCCCGATCGAAGGGGTAGCGGACAGACTGGCCGCAAACCTGATCCGTCTGGGATTTGTGACCACGGCCGGGACATGGCTGCTGACCGGAAGCCTCTACCGGGCCTTTACCGTGCTGCTGGTCATGGCCTGCCCCTGCGCAACAGTGCTGGCCGCGTCGACGGCGGTTTCCGCAGCCATAAGCGCAGCCGCAAAACGCAACATACTCATCAAAGGAGGCCGTTACCTTGAAGAAGCTGGCAGGACGGAAATCATCTGCTTCGACAAGACCGGCACCCTGACCACCAATGAGCCGATCCTCTCCGACATAGTTCCCCTTAACGGGACCGAACAGAAAATTCTGCTGCAGACCGCGGTTTCCGTGGAGATGCACAATCACCACCCACTGGCCCAGACCATAAAGCACGAAGCGGACAAACAGGGAATCGAGCCTAAAGCCCACACTGTCTGCGAATATCTTCCGGGCATGGGGATGCGTGCGGAAATCTCCGGCAGCGAAATACTTGTCGGCAACGGCAAGCTTATGGACCGCTACGAAGTGGATACATCCGCTGCAGCAGCAGAGGCAGCCCCGCTGCATTCCCGAGGCCGTACTGTTCTTTTTGTTGCCGACAGCAAACGCGTTACCGGGCTGCTGGCCTTTGACAACATGATCCGCCCGGAAAGCCGCGAGGCGGTGAGCCGTCTGCGCACCGGCGGAGCAAAGGACATCATCCTCATAACCGGTGACGAACGGAACACGGCCATGGAACTGGCCGGGAAACTGGGCATAACCGAAGTGCACGCCTCGGTCATGCCGGAAGACAAGGCCGGCATCGTAGCAGAACTTCAGACACAGGGAGCGGCGGTTCTCATGATCGGTGACGGGGTGAACGATGCCCTGGCCCTGGCACGTGCCGATGTGGGCGTGGCCATGGGTGCAGGAGGAAGTGAAGTAGCCATAGAAGCCGCGGACATAGCTCTTGTGAACGATGATCTCGGGGGGCTCGTATACGTGCAGTCCCTCAGCAGAGAGACTCTGCGGGTGGTCCACCAGAACTTCTGGATTGCCTCCGGGTCAAATCTCGCCGGAGTTGTTCTGGGTGCAATGGGACTGCTCTCCCCGGTGATGGCAGGACTCATTCATATCGGACACTCCCTCGGAGTTCTGGCCAACTCGGCACGACTGCTGCGCTATGACCCGCCTGCACTTGAAACAAGCAACACCCTACCGGAGCAATAGACAGAATGGATTTCCAATTACTGATGGAACTCAGAAACTATCTGACCATAAAACACCACATCCCCGGACGCATCCGCATTCAATTTTCTCCCGGACTTCTGGGGGACCGGCGCGCCGGAAAACTGAGGGAGAAAGCAGGAGAAGAGCTTCCTTCGTGCATCCGAAGCAGCAAGCTGAACATGTTCACCCGCAACGTGATTATTGAATACGATGCCGAAACCATTGTGCCCGAAAAACTGCATGAAGCACTGATCACCAAGGACCCGGAGCGGTTTGAAAAACTGGCGGCGGAACTTCAGGCGATAATGGAAAGATAAACCCAACACATTCAGGAGTATGAAAATGGAAGAAATGAAAATGACAGGAGAAACCCCAGCAGGAGGCATGACCGGCATGCAGTCCCAACCGGATGCCGAAAACTCCGCATCCATGTCCGGCCAGCAGCAGAGTCAGGGGACACAGGCTGTATACGGAACAATGGGTTCTGCCCCCATGCAGGGCGGACTTTACCAGTACGTACCAGGATCAGGCTTTTTCCAGGTCCAGCCGCAGTCGAGCCAATCTGTTCAGGGCGTTGCCGGGACCCAGCAGGGTTACGCCGCGCAGGCGGTTTCCCAGCAGCCTTACGCCGCATACGGTTCTCAGGAAACCATGAGTGCTGCCCAGCCTTCCGCAGCATATGGTGCTCAGGAATCCATGGCCGCTTCACAGGCCTCTACAGCATACGGAACGCAGGCCGCCGGTGCGATGGACGGCGCGGCACAGTCCGGCATGTACGGCCAGGCCATGCCTGAAGGCACCCAGCCGAAATTCGACCAGAATAAATTAGGTCAGATGTACGGAGTCATGACCGATGTGATGAACGGGGAAGCTGATCCGGCCAAAATCATGTCGCTGCTTCAGGATAGCGGAGCCGATTTCTGGAAAGGTGCCGTGGTCGGTGCAGTCGGCGCTCTGCTGATAGGCAACGCAACCGTGCGCGGGGCTGTTGCCGGAGCATTCGGCTCCATGTTCGGAGAATCCGACCCCGAAGGTCCGCAGGTAACTGTTGGCGGAACCGCAGAAGACTAACATTTTCCACCTGAAAAGAAATTCAAAGGAGATACAGATGATCAAGCAGACCAAACCCCAGACCGGATCGGCACTCCCTGTCCTGGGACCGGCCCTGTTCGGGGCGGTAGTCGGCGGTACTGCCGCGGCAGCCAAAGGTATACGGCAGATAAGGAATAACGAGGCTTCCAAAAACGAAGTCATCAAGAACATTGCCCGGGAAACCGGAACCACGGCAGTAGCTGCCGGAACAGCCGGAGCAGTTGCAGGTTCCCTGAAAATAGGCCCGGTGCTGTCCGGACTGACCCTTGTGGCTGTTGCCACCGGCGTTAAATACGCAATGGATTCAATGTTCCCCCCGGCAAAGGCAGCTGCAGCCTCTCCAGACAAAAAACACGCTCCTCTGGTCATGAGCGAAGGGGCAACAAAACCCGCCAAATCCCCCAGAAAAAAGGCTGCCCCCAAATCGACAACCCAGAAGACAAAATCAACCGAAACAAAAACCGCTGAAGTAAAAACCGGCGACACTGAGGAGTAGAATCATGAGTGAATACGTAAACCAGCCCCTGCCCGGCAGTTCCTCCGACGAAGGAGCATACCTGAAAAATCCGCAGCAGCCTTCCTACTATTTTCAGGACAGCAACCAGTACGGAACCGTCAACGCTCAGTCCGTTGCGCAGTATCCGGCAGAAGCGGCCGAATATTCCGCAATCTCCTCATGGTTCAACGTAACGAGCACTGACTATCTCAAAGGCCTCGCCCTCGGAGCCGGGGTCGCCCTTGTTGCCACCAACCCCACGGTACAGAAGGCCGTTGTATCCGGCGCGGTCAGGCTCTGGTCCGCCATACAGGGCGGGGTGGAAGAACTGAAGGAACAGGTTCAGGATGCCAAAGCAGAAATCAGCCGCGAGGACTGATGCCATGAAAGATACCGGTGAAACGGCTTCCCGGCTGCCGGAAATATCGACAAAGACCAAAAGGACCATAGCCAAAGCCGGGATGGCTGTCTCGCTGGGCAGTCTGGTGGCTACGGGACTCATGGAAACAGGCAAGACCGAAACCCTGAAGAAAATACACCTTTGGTCCGGGTTCGCACTGGTCGGCTTTTCCTACTGGCACTATTCCCTGTACAACAAAAAATAGCATGTACAAGAGAAAAGAATCCTACAAAAACACTGACTAAAACCATATTTTGATGCGGCTGTCGCTTTAGCCCCGCAGGCACATTAAACTGTCAGGGATTCCAAAGGGGCGCGGACCCTTTGGCCGCCGGCGGCGAAATCAAATTATCAAAAGCGCAAAGCGCATCAAATGGAATTAATCAGTGCTCCCCTAACCCCGGGCTGTTCGTAAACGAGCGAAAGTCGTGCTCCGGGAGGTTCGATACCATGCGGCACCGCCGGTGCCCATGAAACCGGACCTCCCGGACTCGTACGACTTTTCCACTCGCCGGATAGCCCATAAACGCGGAGATGAACATGACCGCGAGAGCGGAACAGACAGGAAAAGCCTTCAAAATCGCCCATGAGGTAAAACACAGAATCCGGATGCGCAGCCGCAGACTGTTCGATCCGGCGCTGGACCTGAAATACCTTGAGGCCATGATTGAATCCCTGCCCGGCGTGGAGAGCGTGCGGACCAACAAGTGGGGATCAAGCATTGTCATACAGTACGACGGCAAAAGGAAAAACAGGGAACGCATTCTGGAACTTCTCGAAAACATTCCCATGGAAGCATACATGCCCGGCGGTTCGGGCCATGATGATATAACGCTGCCCACAGTGGCGGCACAGGGAGCCGCTGCCGCACTGACTCCTTTCATGCCGCACGAAGCGGCTGCTCCGGCCAGTTGGATGCTCGGAATGCCCACCATGCTCGAAGGACTGCACACCCTTTTATATGAAGGAGTAAAAGTTGAAGTACTTGATGCATCGGCGGTTGCCTTTTCCCTGCTGAGAAAGGACTACTTCACCGCCAATGCCATTGTGGCCATGCTGGGTCTTGGGTCCTACATGGAAAGCTGGACCGAAAAGAAATCCGACGATCTGCTGAAAAACCTCCTGCGTCCGCAGGTGGAAAGCGTCTGGGTGGAGAGGGACGCGAGAGAAGTTCAGGTGGAATTCAATGACCTGATTGTAGGCGATCTGGTAATCTGCGGAGCCGGAGAACTGGTTCCGGTAGACGGAGTTGTGGTGGACGGCGACGCCGCGCTGAACCAGAGCTCGATCACCGGGGAGTCTCTCCCCCTGCATGCCAGCGAGGGAGACGAGGTTCTCTCCGGGGCAGTAGTGGAAGAAGGACGCATAAAAATTGCGGCTAAAAATGTCGGCGGGGAAACAAGCATGGCCCGCATCGGGCGATTCCTGCAGAACTCCCTGCGCAACAGGTCCGCATCCCAGAAGAAAACCGATGAACTTGCCGACAGCCTCGTTCCGGTCACCTTCGGGCTCGGATTGGCCCTTTTCGCGCTCACCCGCGATGTCACCCGTGCGGCATCGGTGCTTACGGTTGACTATTCCTGCGCCATCAAGCTGGCCTCTCCCGTGGCGGTCAAAACCGGCATGCACACCGCCGGTCACTGCGGGGTACTGCTCAAGGGTGCACAGGCGCTGGACAACCTGGCCCGCATCGACACCATTGTTTTCGACAAAACAGGAACGCTGACCAGAGGCGACTTCATGGTCGCGGACGTAATCCCGGATAACGGCCTGGACCGGGACGGTCTTCTGGCGCTGGCGGCGGGAGCGGAAGAACACTACCACCACCCGGTGGCCCGTGCCGTAGTCTCGGAAGCAAAAGCGCGCAAGCTTGAACTGCCCCCCATAAGCCAGGTCGACTTCATAGTCGCCCACGGCGTTTCCGCCTATGTGGAAGGGGAACAGGTTCTGGTGGGAAGCCGCCACTTTCTTGAAGACGATGAAGGAATAGACTGCTCGTCCATGAATGAACAGGGCAAAAAACTCCGCTCCGAAGGAAAATCGCTTCTGTACGTGGCCCGCTCCGGCAGGCTGCTGGGGCTGATAACCCTTCGGGACGTACTCCGTCCGGAAGCATCCGAAGCACTTTCCATGCTCAAGGAACGCGGCATAGAAAAAATAGTCATGCTCACCGGAGACCATAGGGACACAGCCAAATCCATAGCCGACGAACTCGGCTGCATTGACGAAGTCCACTGGGAGCTCAAGCCCGAAGACAAGGCCGAGCTGGTAAATAAACTTAAGGAATCCGGATGCAGGCTGGCCTTCGCCGGTGACGGGGTTAACGATGCCCCGGCCCTTGTTTCCGCGGATGTAGGCATCTGCATGCCCGCCGGGGCCGACCTTGCCCGGGAATCCGCTCAGGTTGTTCTTCTTGAGGACGACCTGCGCATTCTCGCCGTGGCCAGAGATGTGGCCAAAAACACGGAACACATACTCAAGAGATCGTTTCAGGCCGCCGTGGGCATAAACTCGGCGGTGCTGCTCGCTGCTTCTACCGGTAAGCTCTCTCCGGTACTCTCGGCATTTCTGCACAACACCAGCACCCTCGGCATTCTGGCCTACGCTGCCGCAGCCGGAAGGCGCACACCGGATTCGGCAGTCAGACTGGGTTCGCCTACAAGTTACGGGAAGGAAGATTAGATGTATTCAAACCTGACTCATGCCCCATCGGGAATATCCCTGCTCATATCAAGGGTTACCGATGAGGAGCTGGAAATGAACCTGGGCCGCATGGGCCTTTTCATCGGAGATGAAATTACAAGACTGGATGAAGATGTGGCCCTCCAGACCGTAAGGGTACGTGGTCCCAAGGGCGAAGTGGTCCTCGGCGGCGGAATGGGTGGCAAGGTTGTAGCCCACCTTGATGACGGCCGCATGGTTCCGCTTCTCGAAATGCAGCCCGGCGAAAAAGGACATGTTGAATGCGTGACCGCAGGAGGTCCCCTGCGAGAAGGAATGGAAGCTCTGGGAATCAGGGACGACGACCCCATAGAACTGGTACGCATCCTGCCGCCCATGGAATTCACGGCTCTGATCAAGGGCCGGGGACGCGTCCGTATGGCCGAAGGCATGGCTGCCAAAATACTCGGCCATATAGGGGAAATGGAATGCCAGTTCGCCAATGCCGCTACCGGAGCGGACTTTGTGGTGGACAAGATTATCGGCGGCAGGCGGGCCAAACGGGCCATATCCTCGCTGCAGATCGAACCGGGCATTATCATGCGGCTGGAATCGGTGGAAAAAGCCTCAAGCTTCCATCTGGCATGCAAGGACCGCTGCGTCATCAGCAGCAGTGAAGGCCTGCGCATCTTCCTGCGCCACGATCAGGCCGATTCAATAGTTGTTTCATACGACCAGCCCGAAAACGGGGATACCACGGAATGAGCAGTCCCTTCCAAAACGCCCCGCGCGTGGTCCATGAGACACGAAACCGCCTCCGTATCCGCTGGAAAACGCTGCTTTCCCCGGAACTTGATTCCGACTATCTGGCCGCATGGATATCCAATCTGCCGGGGGTCCGCGATGTGCGGGTCAATCCACAGGGACGCTGTCTGATAATCCGCTACAACGGAACCCCGGAAAGCAGAAACGAAATATTGGAAGGGCTGAACCGCATTCCCCCGCAGGCCTTTTCAAGAGCAGAACCAGCCGTGCGCAGGCGCAGACTCATAGATGCGGCCTGGAGTTCGGGACTGGCGGCCGGACTTCCGTTCATGCCCGCAACCATACAGGCTCCCGTTGCCACGGCAATGGGAATGCCCGCCGTACTGGCAGGACTGGATACTCTCATCTCCGATGGCCCGAAGGCCCGTGTACTGGATATGACCACCATCGGGGCCAGCCTGCTCCGCGCAGATTACACAACGGCGGCATCCATCTCGTCCATGGTCGTAATCGGTGAATGCCTGCGCCAGATAACCGATGACCGCTCAAACTCCCTGCTCAAAAGCCTCACCGCATCCCCGGTAAAAGAAATCTGGGTGGAACAGGACGGAAAAGAAGTAAGTATCCCTTTTGAGAAGGTGCAGGCCGGAGATGTGGTTCTGTTCAGCAGCGGAGAACTTATTGCCGTGGACGGCACAATTACGGACGGCGAAGCGATTCTGGACAGGAGCTCGATAACCGGAGAATCCGCGCCGGTTAAGGTAAGCCCCGGTGATGAAGTGGTCTCCGGAAGCATACTGGTGGAAGGAGAATTACGCGTCAAAGCTGCCGGAACAGCTTCTGAAACCAGTATGGCCCGCATCACCCGGCTGATGACCGGAGCACTCTCGGAACAATCCGCGACCGAAAGGAAAAGCAGCCGCCTTGCCGATGCGCTGACACCGGTTACGCTGGGACTGGGAGCTGCCCTCTACGCCGCAACCGGCGACATGGAAAGAGCCCTTTCCGTACTGACCATAGATTTCGCCTGCGCAGTAAAATTCCCTGCTCCGGTGGTAATCAAGACCTCAATGTACGCGGCAGCCAAAGAAGGTGTAATCTTCAAAAGCGGAACAGCCCTTGAATCTCTGGCCGAGGTAGATGCAATAGTCTTTGACAAAACAGGCACCCTGACCCGTGGAGAACTAGATGTTACCGACATAATCGTCTGCTCCCCAAGGAGTGAGGACGAGCTACTGAACCTTGCGGCAGCGGTTGAAAACCGCCACGGCCATCCCGTAGGACAGGGCATCATACGCGAAGCTGAAAAACGAGGACTCCCCCCCTTGCAGGCAACAGACACCGACCTGAGCATAGCCCACGGAGTAAGCGGCGTTGTGAACGGCAGCCTTGTAAGGGCCGGAAGCCGCCATTTCATAGCTGATGACTGCGGAACGGATTGCTCCGCGGTATCGGACCGCACCGTAAGATTGAGGTCGGAAGGCAAAACACTCGTCTATGTTTCCTGTGACGGACATCTGGAAGGCATTGTGGCGCTGATCGACACCATCAGGCCCGAAGCGGAAACCGTATTGGAAAGTCTAAAGGAAACGGGAATTAAAAAAATTGTCATGCTGACCGGGGATCATGCCGGAACGGCAGCTGTATTCAAAAAGAAGCTGCCTCTGGTGGACGAGATCCGCACAGATCTTACCCCGGAACTAAAATCCGAAGTGGTCGGCGATCTCCAGTCCGAAGGATACAGGGTCGCGGTTGTGGGAGACGGGGTCAACGATGCCCCGGCCTTTACCGTGGCGGGCATGGGGATATGTATGTCGCGCAGTACCGGCCTTGCCAGAGAATCCGCGCACGTTGTTCTGGACCGCAACAGTCTGGACGGCCTGCTGACCGCACGAGCCGTATCCCTGCGGGTTAACGGAATTCTGCAAAACTGCTTCAATACCGGAGTTACTGTAAACACCGGACTGCTGGCGGCGGCAATGGCTGGAAAGCTCTCCCCGGCACTGGCCGCCACCCTGCACAACCTGAACACCTTCGCCATACTCGGCGCAGCAGCATGGGCCTCCTCCCGCGCCATGCCGCAATAACAAGGCCGGTAGTTCCTGAATCGGAACTACCGGCCAATATTCTTCCGCGCATTATAATCCCTGACTATACGGTGGTAAGATCAGGTTATTGCGCTCCGGCCTTCAATTCGGATTCAGCCTTGGCATCACGGATCATTTCCTTGACTTCGTTTGTGGACTTCCTGAATGTGTCCACGGTCCAGTCCTTGGCTTTGATACCGGCCTTTATCGTGGATTTGGTAACATTGCGGACTGTTCCGGACTTGGTGGCCGCATAACCGATCAAACCGCCTACCACTGCTCCAGCCGTAAAAATCGCAACTTTTCCTAAAGTCATTATATTCTCCTTGGTATCTGCCGAGCTCAGGACTCGGCGGTTTTTGAAGCGGCCCTGCCGCCGAAAGTTCTGTTCCACAGATATTTTGTTCCGGCCGCAACACCGACAATCCCTGCCAGACCGAGCAGCCCACCGATGCCCGCAGCACCGACAACCGCAACACCTGCGGCAGTGGAAAGCCCGGTTCCGACAGCCTCAAGGCCGATATCGGTTGCGGCTTCGGATTTAGTCATTGTTCCGTCATTCACCCGTTTTATATCTCTTGCGGCGGCTACAGTTGCGCCCACAACAGCCCCTACCGTTCCTGATGCGCTCACAGCCGCAGGCAGCAGTGTGCGCGATGCTACAACACTCATAATCAGACTCCTGTATGCCCGAAAACCGGGGTTAGTTTAAAAAGGTTGAAAGATCGAAATCGACCAGTTCAGCCAATTCCGTTGCTGTTTCCTGAAATTCTTCCACGCTTGCGCAGGTAAAAAGCCTGTGCAGCAGACGCGGATCAAGAATCCGGTCATCATAGCGCATGGTCATGGACCGGGTAAGCGGGTTGAAAGACGTTCCGGTTATTCCGGGCATGTCCTGCCCCTTGGGCGGACCGAACCCGTTAACCTTTACGTATTTGATGACTTTTGGATTTCCGATGACCGAAAGGTCGAATTTCAACTTCAATCTGCCGGGAGTATGGCTGCCTACCGTAATGTGTTCACGCAGGCCGAGCATGAGATCAAGATCCATTATTCGGCCCTCGCTTCGGATTGCGCACCCGCAATCCTCACAATCTCGCTTTCCGAGATCAATGAAGAGTCAAAGCGGACAACCAGACCGGAGCAGACCTGGTTAGGCCTGACCCAGTGTATGCCTTCGCTATTGTCCGCATATTCAGACAGTCGGCAGACTGCCGATTCAAAACCGCTGCCAGTAGGAACCTTCAGCCTCACGCGATCCGGAAGCCTGTGCTTTACCACGATCTTTTGCATCTCAGTTCTCCTTCATCTAATGGAATTGCAGTATTCGTTTCTGATGAAGGCAGAATAAGACCTGAATATAGAAAACGTAAAATCGCGATGCTGATTTGCAGTATCAAAATTTTATGCCGACCAGGCATACGAAGACGTGCTAATTATGCAGAGGAGAAATTAAGTGTGTGGAAATAAAGCGTAAAGCTCCCGGAACAGCAACAATTATACATGTGATACCGGTCTATTATTTTAGTTTATTACGGCAATTTTCGCAAAGACCGTACAAAGACATCCGGTGTCGGGTGAGGGTGTACCCGTTAGCCTTGGCCAGCTTTTCCTGCCTGCGCTCGATTTCATCATCGTAAAATTCCACTTTGCAACCGCAATTTACGCATATCAGATGATCGTGGTGTCTATGCCCGTAAGCATGTTCATACAGAGTGGCCTCTTCACCAAGATCAAGGCTGTCTGCAAGTCCGGAATCAACAAGCAGTTTCAATGTACGGTATACTGTGGCCTGCCCTATTTCAGGGTATTTCACACATACGATGCCGTACAGTTTTTCAGCGGAAAAATGGCCTTCGGTCTCAAGAAATGTTTCCGCAATAACCTTCCGCTGGGGGGTCACGGTCAGTCCTTTCCTTGAAAGATAATCGATAAATATTTTTTCAGCTGCTCCAGTCATGTCGACAATGAAAACAATTTTCATTGTCATGTCAAGTGTGTTCTCTATTTTTATAGGAATAAACTTCTATACCTTGCATAACACTCAGATATAACAAATAAAAAAAATCCAAGCTCCCGCATGCATAGACAGATACGAGTCTCGGATTTTTACCGTATAATATATAGTAGAGTCTTTTTGACAGTCCGGGGTGGTGCCCATACAGCATCACCCCGGACTCTAAAACCTGATTACGTAAAAATTACGGCAGCAGGATATCTTCCAGAGGCTTGCGGTTGTGCTCTGTCGGCTGCCCGGCTGCCGGGTGTCCTACGGCCAGAAGACCTACTACCCTTATTTCTGCCGGAATATTCAAAAGCTCTTTCACCTTCTGCTCGTTATACATCCCCACCCAGCAGGTGCCGAGCCCGAGTTCCATGGCTCGCAGTATCATGAAGGAAACAGAAATCCCCACATTCATTGCTGCGGCCCCGAATTTTGCGGATTCAACAGCGGTGGACTCCCGTTCAACATAATCATCAATCCCGTCCATGGTATCGCCCTGAACCAGATTGTTATCGCGGAAGAAAAAGGCACTGGCCTGTGAATCGCGCACATATCCGGAAATATCGGCGCAGCAGGCGATTATAGCCCCTGCCCCGGACAGCCATGTCTGCGTGCGGGTAACTTCCTTTTTACCGAACTCCAGCAGCATAGCCTTGTCCTGAACCGCCTTGAAACGCCAGGGCTGCGAATTCAGGCTTGAAGGGGCCAGACGTGCAGCCTGAAACAGGCTTTCCAATTGCCCGGCGGAAACAGGTTCATCGGTGAAAGTACGCACACTGTGCCTTGAAGTGATCGCATCCATTACTCCCATCATATTCGAACTCATATATTTCTCCTTTCAGCATATGCAGTTATCCTGATTAACCCCGTTGCAGTCACTCCGGTTCAGCCTATTGAGAACAACGCTTCACCATGTTTGCCCGGACTCAGCCACGTATCGGAGCTATCTACCCTTGAACAGTAATAATAATGAAACCTACACCAGGAAACCGTATAGCAAAAGGATTTAAATATAGAACTTCATAATTATCGCCATGCGAACCGCCTTGCGCGCCCCATGACAAAAACAGCCATCGCGCATACAGCGACCAGCACCGGCCAGTGGGCCATGGTCAGAACTATGAAAACGCCCATGCTCAGCAGGACGGCAATAAACTTCGGCAGCGGTTTGTGAAAAAGCCTGACCGCAGCCAGCGTGCCCAGCAGGGCGTTGGTCAGGAAAAACCCGTCTGCCACGGCAAGCAGACCGGCCATATCAATAACATCAAGGCAGACGAGTCCTATCAGGATAACATGAATGACCGTATAACAGATCATAGCGGTCATAGGAGCGCCGAACCGGTTCCTTTTACCTAGAAAAGCAGGCAGACCTCCATGCTCACCCAGATGCGCCGCCAGCCGGGCAACTCCCCCGGCGAACACAATATATGTTGTGACGCAAAGCGCGGCAACAAGACCGCCCATTATCCACGGGGCGAATGATCCGAAAAGCGGATACAGGAGGACCGTAACCCCGCTCCCCGCATCGGCGGGAAAAGAACCGTACTGCATTCCGGCCCCGACGCTCACGAAAACCAGCCCGATAATTGTGGAAGCATACAACGCGGCACGGGGAATTGTTTTTTTCGGGTCTCTGACCTCGTTGCCGTAGTTGCCGACTATCTCCCAGCCGACAATCCCGAAGAACATGAGCAGGAGCGAGTACCCCATGGACCTGCCGTCAAAAGGAGGAAGATGATGGATTGATCCGCTGCCGGAGTAAAGGGCCAGCCAGGAACCGACCAGAAGGAGAATGGTCGACAGGGCCGCCAGAATTACGCCGATGCGGCTCATATTCTTCAATCCGCTCAAAATCAGCCCTGCACAGCTGACCTGAATAATAGCCATCACCAGAAACCGGTCCACCGCGGTCTCCGGAGCCAGCACGGGCGGAAGGTAGTTGACGATGGTGAGCATGACGGCAGCAGGGCCGAACATGGTCGCCGACATAAGCGAATATGAAGCCAGCCGCTTGGCACCGGGACCGAATGCATGCTCAATGGCCGTGGCTGCTCCCCCGTCTCCGGGAAACAGGGTGCCTGCGTGAGCAAAAACGTAGGCAAAGGCCACCCCGAACAGCGCTGTAATCAACCATCCGACTATGGCCCACTCTCCGACCACATTGAGAACCAGCGGCGGAAGTATTATTATTCCCGAGCCAAGAATGGAACCGGTCAACATGAGACTGAGCGAAAACGTTCCTATTTTGCGTTGACTCATAAAAACTCCTCTTGTTGAAATTTTCGTATTTATCAGGCACAAACAACGGAAAGTCCAATTCAAAAAGAAACTGCCAGCGTTCTGTTTTTCAGAACGCTAACAAAACAGACACAGGAGCTGAAATGGATATAAGGGAATTGAACTGCTTTCTGGCCGTAGCCTTCGAGGGCAACCTTACCCGGGCCGCTGAATCGCTTTTCCTCAGTCAGTCCGCCCTGAGCGGGCGCATCAGACAGCTCGAAGAGGAACTCGACTGCACACTCTTTGTGCGCAAGGCGCGGGGAATGGACCTCACAGACGAGGGAGAAACACTGCTGCCTTATGCAAGGAGTGCCGTACAGGCTATGGAGGAATTCAAGGCTCGCGCTGCCGGACTGAAACGTGAAGCGACTCCGTCTCTGGTTGTGGGGCTGAACACAGATCCGGCTTTCCTGCGGATGGCTGAGCTTGCCGGTCTCATGCGCAAGGCTGTGCCCAACGCACGCCTTTCCTTCATTGTCTCGCAGAGTCGCTACACGGCCAAGATGCTGCGCAGCGGAGAAATGCATGTGGGATTCCGGTTCGGAATGTGGGGAGAGGAAGGTATTTACGATGAAATGCTTTCATCGGTAACTCTTAACATTGCAATACCGAACAACCTTGTACACAAGGTGGAATTCGGGAACTGGCAATCACTGGGCAATCTCCCGTGGATTTATTCCTTTTCCGGCTGTCCTTTTCATGTGGTCCTGCGGGAACGTCTGTCCACCTACGGCACCGAACCGAATCTGGCAGAACAGGCTGATGACGAAAACATTATGCGCGAATTTGCCGCCGAAGGGCTGGGAGCAGCCATACTGCGCGAGGATGAGGCCAGACAACTCAAGGAATCCGGCAAAGCCAAACTCTGGCCAGAACCGCTGCACGTTCCGCTCTGCCTGTCCTACCCTACCGGTTCCGGGTATGCCACACCTCTGCGCGAATTCCGCGAGGTGGTCCGCAATGTTTTACGTACTGACAAGACCGACGGATTACATTTACCTGCCGATGAGTCAGCTGCTGTTCCGGTCATAACAGGGCGTTCTCAGTAACATATAGATTGATACAGAAAACCGGCCTGCCCTTAACGAATTCTGTTGACAAAACAGGACTTCTCTCCGAAATGTGTTTATGTGACGGATTGCCGTCACCGAACAGATAACACATGAGGTGGTCAATGGCCGCTCGTTCCCGCTCACGCGGCTCTCGTTCCAGGGCCGTCAAGGCCAGACGGTCTTCCAAACCCGCTCCGGCCCATGGCCGGATCAACTCCGATAACGGAATCACAGCAGAACAGGAAGCCGTGGCTTCGCGGGTCACTGAAGAATGCATGGATGCATTCAAAAACGGACTGAAGCCGGAAGGAAACTCCGCTTTACAGACCGGAGCGCGCAATGACATCAGGGCCTTGTATGAAATCGTCAGGGCTTCACTGGATGTCTTTGATTCAATGCTCGCAGAGCTTGTGCTGGACCCTCCCATGGACTGCAAACGGGGATGCATCTACTGCTGCGTCAATCAGGTTTCCCTCACCCCGCCCGAAGCCCTGTTTCTCGGTTTTCACCTGCTCGAAACACGTACCCCGCAACAACTGCTGGAACTTCACGCCAGAGCACGCACTCTTTCGGAAAGTCTTAAAGGAAAAAGTCGTCAGGAAATAGGAATGACGCGCCATCTTTACCCCTGCCTGTTCATGGAGAACGGCACCTGCTCAATCTACCCGGCGCGTCCGCTGGTATGCAGGGGATGGAATTCGGTAAATGCGCAGATGTGCAAACACAGCAACCAGTCCGGCGATGCCCTGGCCCCGATAGAAAACCACCCGCTGCCGAGGCTTCTGGCGGCCAGCGTGCAGACCGGGTTGCTGCAGGGAGCGCGCGACCTGGGGCTGGAAACGGGCTTCCTGCTCCTGACCAGAGCGGTACTGCTTCTCCTTGAAGGCGGTGCGGAACACGGGGTGATGAATTGTACGACCGACTGGCTCGAAGGCAGACCTTTTTTTGCACGGATCAGCACATTGATTTCCTGAACGTACAACACCGACCTTTCACATAAACTTACCGCAGGCCGGGATTCGACGCCCGGTCTGCATCAATCCATAATTTTCCCCAGCCCCCGTAAAAATCTTAATCCGGCGACAGACGACTCCACAGAAAATATCCAGCTGAATTAATAAAGATATTTCTTTACCTAGCTGGTTTTTTGCAAAAAGCAATACTCATAAGTATGTATAAATCATACTTGACAGTATGATTGAATACAGCTAATCCTCATTCCGGAGGCAGAAATGAGTAAGGCACTGGATAATTATAACCGTAAGCAGCAGCAGATCGTGGAAGCAGCTAAAGAGCTCTTCGCCGGATCAGGTTTCGCTGCCACAAGCATGGACGATGTTGCTGTTGCGGCAGGTGTTACCAAGCAGACAGTCTACCGCTATTTCCCGTCAAAATCGGACCTGTTCAAAGCCACACTGCAGGCGTGTACGGGCCAGGTTCCGGCCAAACATGTTTTCGGGGACGGGGATATTTCGGAAGAGTTGTACGGTTTTGCGATGCGGTTTTTGCGGTTCCATGTTTCCGCGGAATATCTGGACACCATCCGCCTTCTGATGAGCGAAGGGAGGACGGAAGAGGATCTTGGAGCTATTTTCTTTGCCAACGGACCGCAAAGGTCCAAAGATCTTTTGAGCGCTTTCCTGAAAGAACACATTCCGGAAATCAGGGATACCGATCAGGCCGCGTTCATTTTCGTTTCCATGCTCCTGAATGTGAGGATGCCCCTGCTTCTGGGCCTCAGCAAGTCGGTTTCGGAAAAAGAACTGGACAAACATGCCCGCTATGCCGTGGATGTATTTCTTAACGGTTGCAGACCCGGCGGCGGCCCGGCTTAACCTTCAGAAAAAATAAAACTATGACGCACGATAAAAAGATAGCACTGATCAACGCGGTTCTTATGGCCGGATTCATGGCCCTGTTCATGTCGGGATGCCTTTCGCTGGTCAACTTCGGACTAACGAAGAGCTGGCTCTGGGGATGGGGAAGAAGCTTCATTCTGGCCTGGCCGCTTGCCTTTGTTCTCAGCCTGTTTTCCGGAAAACACATCATGAATCTTTCACGCAGGCTGGCAAGGGCGGAAAGCGCGGAGGAACAGGCATGAGTGATACTAATCTGAAAAAGACAGGAGCGCCTGCCGGGGCAGTAACGCCTCCGGCCCACATACTATTCTCCGCAATTCGCCTTGCAGGACGTGTAGACAGCCAGATTGCGGATTGTTCCGTAGCCTGGATAGCGCCCGGCGGAGGAGGCCCGGAACCGGACCATGCCCATAAGCACGATCATCTGTTCGTGGTTCTGTCCGGATGCATCAAGGTAAGGATGGACGGCAACGAAACCACATTGAACGAACACCAGTCCATACTTGTTCCGGGAGCATGCGTGCACAGCGTGTGGAACGCCTCTTCCTACCCGGCAAAGGTGCTCGGAATCAGTCTGGACGGTTCGGAACAGGAGTAATCCGCCGAATCAGTCATCAAAATCAAAATCGCCGCCACTGTCAAAATCATCACTCCCACCGACATCCCCGGAATCCACAGCACCGGCATCCGCATCGTGCATGGAAGCGATATAATGGGCCTGTGCCATGCCCATTCCCATTGCCACACCCTCATCTTCTTCCGTGCGCATCGTCGCTTTCCCATACCTGGCACGGCGATACATCCTGCGCATGACCCACCAGATGAGCAATCCGCAAAACCCCAGCAGTCCGCCCATAAAGAACATAGCCAGAGCATCATCAGATTTTATATCCGGCTCCAGAAAACCGGAGACTACCAGCAACAGCCCTGGGAAGAACAGAAACGCCCCCAGAACAAACAGAATGAAAACCCTTATCCGCACTCCCCAGCTGACAGCCATTTGCACCTCCATGCAACAATTAATACCTTGCTCAGTATTATTGATAACACATTCGGGGCTTAGGGAGAAGAAAAGGTGGATTTATTTCGGAAGCAAAACAGGTTCAGGATAAAGCGAGATAAATATGGTTATAGGCGATATCCCCGGCAACGAATATCAACGCTGCTCCCATCAGATAATTGAACAGCCGCAGATACAGAGTATTTGCAATATATTCAGACAGCTTTGTACCGACAACAGCGTAAACCAGTGGTGCGCCGAAACCAAGGGCTCCCAGACCGACAGACCATACAGCAATCAGATTTCCATCAATCCCCGCAGCGGGAAACTGAACGGCGGTCACTGGCAGAACAGCCAGAAAGGACTTGGGATTCAACAGCTGCATCAGCAAACCGTCTCTGAATCTGAACGAACTCGCACCCTTTCCATCCAGCACGAGATTAACGTCTGAAAAGATAATCTTATAGGCAAGATACAGGATAAAAGCGGCCCCCAGAGCAGAAATAACCGGCATAACCTGATCCGTCATTATTGCGCTGCCTGCATACCCTACAACGAGAAACCACAGGCAAAGCGCAGTCCCCACTCCCATGCAGAAAGGAATGTGCGCGGTATAACGGTTTTGCACCCCGCTGTTTAAACTGAGAATATTGACAGGCCCGGGAGTGTACATGACACCCACGCTGTAAAGGACAATTTCCATCATATTGATAACCTTAATTTTTGACTTGATTCTGATATTGTTTCGGAGTGATTCCGAAAGAACGTTTGAAATGGCGGTTCAGGTGGCTGACATCAAAAAAACCGAACTCCTGCGCAACTTCAGAAGGCGGCTTTCCAGCTTCCAGAAAATCCCGCGCTCTGTTGACCTTCAGGTTGAAAATGTATTTGTGCGGAGTCAGCCCGAATTGATTTCGAAACATGCGGATTAAATGATACTTGGACATGTTGGCCACCAGGCTGAGCGCATCAATGGAAATATCTTCTGTGACATTATCATGGATGTAATCTCTAACCTTCAGCAGCAGTGTGTCTTTATTTTCCGCCCATACGTTAACATCGGCAATGCGGATGCGCTGCGCAAGTCGCTTCGCTATCTGATAGCGGCAGTGCTCGTACTCAAGAGAAAAACGATTTTTCCCGGAAATAACCTGAGACATTTCCAGAACCAGAGTCTGAAGCACGTCATCCCTGAAATGGCACTCCGGAAACCGGAACTGAGTATGATCGGAACCCGTTGAACTCCACAGCAGCGGATAAAAATCCCTGGTATCCAGATAAAGCATCGTATATTTCAAGGCTTCATCATTTCCCGGATTTCCAGTGTGCACATCGCCGGGGTTGAATAGAATAATATTTCCGGGATAGCTCTTGAACAGGCTTCCTTTGCAGGAAAATTCCTGAACGCCCTGCATGGTGACACCTATGGCCAGTTCTTCGTGGGAATGTCTGGCGTAGGAAAAATCAGACATGACGGCATTAAGCAGTTTTGTGCCCATATCGTTATCAGCGTTCACGAATTCAAAGCGATTCGATTGCATGGACATACCTTACCTCCTCTTCTGCCGACCAATATTCATAAATACAGCACAAAAAACTTGGACAGAATTGCTCATTTCATCGCCAATTGTTCATCCGAAAATCCAATTGTCCTCTACGTCACTTAGGCACCGGATCTAAACAGTCAAGCCGTTCACCCCCGCCGTCACCTTGTGGAATGACGGCAAATTAACTACAACAGCTTACCGACTCATAATTTTTCATACCGGTGTTCAGACCAGACATCTTATTGTAATCTCAACCAGTTAAAAGGCGCCTTTATGACCGACAGGATAGTGCTGTGCACATTCGATTCTCATGCGGAATCCATATTGAACATATTTAACGAGGCCATAATAAATTCAACCGCTTTATATGACTATAAAGAGCGGGATAAGGACAGTATGGTCGGATGGTTTGAAACAAAACAGGCCAAAGGATATCCGGTAATCGGCATAGAGAATCCCGCCGGAACACTTATCGGATTCGGCAGCTACGGCTCATTCAGGGCATGGCCGGCCTACAAGTACACAATCGAACATTCAATTTACGTACACAAGGACTTTCGCGGACGGGGAATTGGAAAAATACTCATGCGGGAACTGATAAACAAGGCTGCGGAAAACGACTTTCACGCTATGATAGGAGGGATCGACGCGACAAATATAGGCAGCATTCGCCTTCACGAAAAATTCGGCTTCAGGCATGTAGGCACGCTGCCCCAGGTCGGGTTCAAATTCGGCAGATGGCTTGATCTGGCCTTCTATCAGCTTATACTGAACACCCCAGCTCTGCCGAATGAAGACGGGGAATAACCTTGCAGGCAGGACAGTATCAGACTCTATCGCTGAGCAGGATACCTCCGCCCATGGCAATGAAAAGACCGCCCGTGAGTTTGTCGATCTTTTTCCCGAAATCCCTGAATGAAAAATGTCTGCCCACCGAAGAGGTCAGATACGAATAACCGAGGTGCACTCCGGTAACGATGCAGAAGATAGTGATATACATAACGGCAAACTGCTCATAAGCCGGATGGGCAGTATCAAGAAACTGCGGCAGAAAGGCTGAAAGAAAGATCAGGGTCTTGGGATTGCTTGCCGAAACGCAGAATGCTTCAATCAGGAGCCTGCGTGAAGATGTGATTTTTGCCGATTCTGCTTCTTTTTCCATGGGACGGTTTTCAGCCTTGCGGGATAAAAACAAATTCTTGATCCCCAGATAAATGAGGTACGCGCCCCCCAGAGTTTTCATGACAACGAACCAGAACGGCAAAGCCGAAAGCAACTGGCCGACTCCGACCGCGACGAGGCAGACTATCAGCAACTGGCAGATCAGATTGCCGCACACAGTAACAAACGCAGACTTCCATCCGTACCGGATGCTGTTCTTCATAACCAGCAAGACATTAGGCCCCGGAGAAAGAGTTATCACCAGGTAGGCCAGAAAAAACATTGCCCACGTTTCTATATTCATTGAACATCCTAAAAAATTGGAATTAACTTTTTGCGACCGGAAGGCCAGGAATGCCCGTACTCCCGCCTGATTTCATCACAAAAGCAGTCAGCCTTTCACTAACCGGTAATTTTTCAGAAGTATAGTGGTAGGGCTGGGGGAAACCTCAATAGCCGGGAGTTACAACGCTCAGCAGACGACACGGGTGCATCAGTACCAGTCGTGCTTTTCTTTACGTTCAAGAACTTTAATCATGGACATTTCTTCGCTGGACAATGAGAAATCAAATATATTGAGATTCTCTTTTATATGATCGGGATTGCTTGACCCGGGTATTACAATTACTTCTTTCTCCATGTTCCATCTGAGAATGACCTGCGCGGAAGTTTTGTTGTGGGTTCGCGCGATTTCAGAAATCGTCTGGTTATCGAGTAATGGCGCGGTGTATCCTCTCCCTCCCAACGGATACCAACCCTGAACAACTATTCCCTTGCTCTGGATGAATGGAATGACATCAATATCCTGATAATATGGGTGTATTTCGTTCTGCACAAGAGACGGCATGATATTGATTTTTGGGAGAAATTCAGTCAGTTCCTCGATATAATAACAGGAGAGTCCAATTGAACGGATATTTCCAGCTTCCACAGCCCGTTCCATGGTCTTGTATGCTTCCACATCGTCCTTTCCGGGATGATGAAGCAACATCAAGTCAACATACCCGATATCAAGCTTTTGAAGCGCTTCATCTATAGCCGCCTCGGCATTGCCATACTGGTTCGGGTACAATTTGGTGGTGACAAAGATATCATCCCTCGGAACCCCAGACAGCCTGACCGCCTTACCCACACTTTTTTCATTATGGTACATAAAAGCCGTATCAATCAGACGACCACCAATTTTCAGATGTTCAATAACGGATGTTACGCAAACGTCATCCTGTAAACTGTATGTTCCAATGCCCACTATAGGCATCTTATACCCGCTGTTAAGCAAGACATTTTTTTCTTTGAAATTGAATGTCCCGATGCTCTTTGCAGCACTAATTTCATTATCCTTGGGCATAGCTCCTCCAGATAGTGCGAAACAGGTCAGCCGGTTTTAACAGCCTGCCCCCTCTATATATTTCCATGGATTTCACGCCGCCAAAGATTTTATAATGAGGGCGGTAGATTATTGAGATAATTTTTAGCAATACTGCCCGTACCCGATTATTTTCTTTGCAAGCCTTTCGGCCAACACAGGCGAGGCATCTTTCAGTTCGTCATAAATAAGTTGCGCTTCGTCTCGATATGCTGCGCACTTCTCCGATGTCCAGTATGCCGGCGGCGGCTGCAGATTAACTATCCGATCTGCCAACTTAACCAGTTGCACCGCTTTCGGCAGAACTTTCAGACGTGCCAGACTGTCGAGCATCTGTGAGCGTTTATCCGGAAGCGTCTTGTCCTTCGTCAGGCCGGACACCCCCATGGCAATATCCTCTCCAAACAATTTAGCGAGTTCGCCCAAAGTGGTATCAGTATCCTCAACTGTATCGTGAAGCAGAGCACAGCAAACCGCCAAATCAGCATTGCGGTCAGGCTCTTCAATCATGGCCGCCATTACTTCCATGGCGACAGAACCGACATGAGTGATGTAAGGCAATTCCGTGCCAGGCACGAGCTGTCCATTGTGCTTTGCTGCTGCGAATTTCCAGGCAGCCATATATTTATCCGGGCTCATCATTAGAATCCTTATGCTTTGGGGCCGTTCAGTATCCCTGCAATTCCCTCGAGAAGACCATACATCCAATACTCCAGCCTTCTTGGCTGAAAAGCTGCAACAGGTAAAAAACACCTGAATTTCTTATTCAACTTCGAGTCATATTTCTCGAAATCACTTGATATGTCAAAAGAACCGCAAAATAAACACAGTGTTTCGTAGAATCTGCAAGCTGCATTTAACCCAGCACCATGAAAACCAATTCCGAATAGGGAGAGGTGTGAATTATACAAGTTGGGGACGTCAAAGAAGGTGCTTTCTTTTCTATATTCCGGGAATGTGTTGTGACATCGTAAAAACCACGGCGTATTCGTACGTTTTATAACCAACTTAAATATAAGTATAAAAAACCCTAAAGCCAACAAATAATCAGTAGAATCTTGCCCATTAGTAGTTTTTATTATAAATAGCGCTGTGTGACAAAAATAAATCAAAACCTCCCCTCAGTAAAAGAGATTCTTCTCGAGCAAGGACCAATGCTATCAAGCAACCTCATTGACCAGTATAAACAAATGGGGCTTTCAGCGGATGCAGCTAGACAACGGATTTCTCGAGCCAGAGCAGACCTCAGATATCTATCAGGCTTAAGCTTCCCAAAACGAGCTAGATTCTTATACCTAAGCGACCACTTCCGCAAACCGGTTTACTGGGAAGCTCTGTATAGAGTTGTTAAAAAACATAGCCCTGCTTATGGTACGGCTCTTGTTGGACTGGAAATCAGGGACGGCATTTACCCCCAAAATTATTTACCGATTATCTTAGGCGCTCCAGTCAGACAGCAGGGCCAAATTGCTAGTTCAGTAATTTTAGAACGGCTAGAAGCAATTGATATCCTCAAAGTCGTTAGCTTTGATGGACTGGGGGAATGTGTTTATATTTCAGAGAATGGCATATTTCCATGCCCGCAATTAACAAAACTCCGTTCGAGGTTAATAACAGAGAATGTGCTTCTTGACGCAATAAAACGGTGGGCCGGACGTATGAATATTGCCAGCCCAGAAGCGACCACGACAAGAGCCCCCAGCACTCTGCCAAAATTTGGAACTTGCCACTTTGATCTTTGCGGACCTTCATATCTCAACCCATTGGTAGAATTCAACAATAATAAAATTCAGCCGGGCTTTTTCGTTTCTGATGTTGTGCTAGGTGTAACACTTGATATTAATGGGATAAGACCCTTTACAAGAAAATGTGCCATGCTCAAGGCTTTGAGAAACCTTCCAAAATTCTTGCCTATGTTAGTAGCAGATAATTTTACCCCTGAAGCCCTACGAGAATGTCGCTCTCAGGGGATAATTGCAACTAGGCCAGATACAATTTTTGGGAAAGACGTCGCAGAAGCACTCACGAGTCTCCTCGACACTCTTAACAATTCAGCGGCCATTGCAGCGGTAAATCCAGACCGAATTGAAAAATTGTTTTCTGGAATTTCAAAAATTGAAGGTGCTGCTTCAAATCTTCGAGGAGCACTATTTGAATTGATCGTCGGACATTGTGTGCGAACACTTGAAGCTGGATCAATTGATCTTGGAATACAAGTATACGATAATATCAATGGGAAAAATGCAGAAGTCGACGTTAGGCTTGTGAAAGAGCGAGACGTAATTATTTATGAGTGTAAGGGATATCAACCTTCATCGAAGGTCTCTTTTGATGAGATTAATGAATGGATTACTAAAAAAATACCAACTATCTACAGTGCAACACGTCAGGAAAGTCGGTTTGACGGAACAATCCGTTTTGAATTTTGGACATGCGGAAAATTCCATGCTGATGCCATTGAATTACTAGCCAAGACGAAGTCATCGGTTAAAAAGTACGAATTGGATTGGAAGGACGGGAGTCAGGTTAAAAAGTATTCAAGCAGGATACGTGCAAGTGGCATCAAGAGGATACTAAATGAGCATTTCTTCAAACATCCACTAAAATTATAACTCTATCTCAACCCCTATGTCAGTTCAAAAGATATAAACGCTGACACACAATTCACCGACACAAAATATATTTACCGCAATTGCATATCGCATGTTGTCAAAGCCGGAAAAGAGGGAATTCTTCGACTTTGATAATATTGGAATATCAACATCTTATTTCGGCATGACCGCCCAGGCAGGTAAGTCCATAAGGTTGATCCCCCATAGTATGGGTAAAAGAAATACAACCGTTACAGTAATCCAGATGGCACAGGCTAAATCGAGCACTGATCCGACTCTGGCCATCTGTCCAAGACCGATACAGCCGGAGTTGTAAACAACTGCCACATAACTTACAGATTCGGTTGCTTAAAGCGATGCCTCCTTCGTCGTTCGGACATCAAGTTCTGGAAAACAATTTTTAAAGAGATCTGTGTAGCCTGCACAAAGCCAGAAGAAAAAACTGCCAAAACCAATGGTGTTCTGCCGTATTGTCACAGAATGGTCCTGTTGCGAAGAATTTTGTGTGCTGCTGTTCATACTAAAACCCCGCAGCCTGCAAAAACTTCTGTGAAATCAATCCTACGGCGATATTCTTGCGAGTCTCTTCAGACAGCTCAAGCCTTCCTTCTGTTTCGACAGGTTTGCTGTTGTATACGTCATTCAAGGCAGCTTCAAATTCTTCGCGCAGCCTGATGAATGATTCCTCCACTTCAGGATACTCAGCGTGTTCCCGCCAGGGAAGAACTAATTCGCCATCAACTTCACCGGTTTTATAGTCGGGAGTGTATATTCTATACGTACCGCACTCTTCACCGCCTCTCTCCCTTTCTCCGGGTAAGCATCCGGCGAACCATGAGCCTGGAGGGTGCGGAATCGACGACTGTATCACAATACGCTGCATACCCAGATCTTTTTCAAAATCTTCCAAAGTTACGGTGTATGTCAGCACCGGACGAAAATTTCCCCGTTTCTTTTTAATACTCCATTCAATAATCATCATAATCCTCCTGAATGTCTCAAGCGGGCCTAAAACTTTATAAAAATCCGGCCGTTGCCTTCGCTACGCAGGACTTTCGACTTAAGCGACTTTCAAACCAGCCTCCCAAATGCTTTTCGGCGGAGCAAAGAAAACAGCAACGTTTGAAAAATGGTCTTCAAAAAGTTGACTATCTAATTTTACCTAATAAATATCGACCATCTCACCAAAAGGGGGTGCATACCCTGCCCCTCCGATCCTGACCCAGAGCACCGGGTAATCCGGTTCCTGGCTGGGAAATTTTCCACATTCCATATCAGTCAGGTAAACCAGACAGGCTGGATGCAGATTTTCTTCATCCAGTCTTTTGAATACCGGACGAAAATCCGTTCCACCACCGCCCTCGGCTTTAAGGTTAAGGGGCAGGTCGGCTCGACCGAAAACCTGCTCTCCGGCAATGCCCATATCACACCAATAGACCCGCATCGTTGTGTCGTATGAATCCAGAATGGAAGAAATTTCGGAACTGAATTGTTCCAGTTCCCTCGGACCAATGCTGCCGGAGGTGTCAATTGCCAGCACAATTTCCGGCAACTGCTCGGTAGAAAGAGACGGCAGATAAAGATTCATGTGAAGGTGTCGGCGGCTGGGCGGGGTCCATGAATAGTCGTTACGGGCGCGGGCACTGATAAAACGGTCCAATAATTCCCGCCAGTCCAGCTGCGGGTAGAGAAGCTTTTGTACCAGCCGTTCCAATCCACCAGGCAGTTCTCCGCAATCCCGAGCCAGATTGGAGGCCTGTGCCAAGGCCTGCAACCAGTTCTGATCAGTTTCAAAGCCTTCATTACCGCCACCGGAATCTGAATCATCCGCAGCATCTCTGATTTCCCCTGTTCCGGCAGGGTCTGCCGACATCTCATCTTCCGCCAGTCCTTCAGAATCTTGAGATTCACCTGGTTCAGAATCTACGGATTGTTCGCTGTCTCGGTCCTCTCCGTTTTGTAACCGTTCTTCATCTTTCCCCTGTTCGTGGTTATCGCCTTCGCCCTGCCCGTCTTCGTATTCGCCATCAAGTCTCCTAGGGCCATCCTGCTGCCTGCCTATTTCCGGGTTGCCGTCCTGATCGAACTCCACCCCCAACTCGGTATAGATTTCCTCAGCGGTCTTGCCGTGGTATTTTTCATCATCCAAATAACCGGGAGGCAGCTCAAAACCGGCTTCAATCAGAATCCAGTTAATGGAATGGTCACAAGCCATGTTCCAGAGGCGCTCATCACGTTCTTTCCTGCGCCTGTGATGCTGGCAGGCAGGATGCATGACAATATGGGCCAGCATACCCTGAACTTCTTCGCTGGACAGCCTATCTATCTGGTGGGGATTAAATCCCAATATTTTGCCGTCAGTCCATGCGGATTGGCAGGTGTAGTCCACCTGCGGTTCCATACGCAAACACAGGGAACCGAAAAAAGGATGATTCAATAAAAGATTCGCCCGGGCCTTGATCAGTTTCCGCTCTGCATTCATGGTTGCTCCCTAGATCAGGATATCGGAATTGGCTGTGGCCCAGCTTGCAAAGGCAGCACTCTCTATAATGGACCGCTCTTTCTTCACAGCATTGCGTACCAGCAGCACGGCGAATTCCGCAGGAAGGCGTGAGGCAAAACTCATTATGCTTTCTGTATTATCAGGGGTAGCCTTGGAACCTACCGATTCGCAGAGAGCGTAAACCGTGGCAGGGTCTTCGGGGATTAAAGCTGTATCAGGGGAATTGATGATAAAGTCAGGATCAGGAAGCTTGCGATAGATTTTGCAGAACCCGAAAAATTCAGCGGCAGCCCCTTCGCCCACTGTTCCCTTGTATAACTCATACTCTATTTCGGGCTCCGGCCTGCCTTTGATAATTTCTGACACAAACTCCCATGATCGCGGGGAAGGAAAGGCCTTTTCGTTTCGGGAAGGATCAAAATCATGAAGCAATCCGGGACGAAACTTGATAAACGCCTGCAATTCTTCGGCAATACCATTTTGCCCAGCCCAATCCAACCAGTCATTTGTACTGGTGGCAAAATCAAGATGCACAAATCTGTTGGAAAGTGCAGACGGCATGCGATGGGTAACCGCCTTGTCAGATTCCCTGTTCCCGGCAGCAACAATCAACCAGCCTTCAGGCATTTGGTACTCACCAAGCTTCCTGTCCAGCACCAATTGATAACAGGCTGCCTGTACCAGCGGCGGTGCTGCGTTGAGTTCATCCAGAAATAGAATTCCTTTACCATCCTTGGGCAAAAAAGACGGAGGACACCACTGTGCATCACCGGACTCCGAGATTCGCGGTAAACCGCGCAAATCCACGGGGTCAAGCAGTACCGCACGCAAATCGGTAAGCTCGTACTCCAGTTTTTCGGCCACCTGTCTTACAACCTGACTCTTGCCCACTCCGGGAGGCCCCCAGATGAATACCGGCTGTTTCGACTTGATAAGGGTTAACAGAGATTTAGCGATCAATTTAGGGGTCATATATTATCCTCGGAAATAATGAAGTTGCAAAATATCATTGAGAACGACTTTTAATATCAACTAGACAAATATTAGCTACTAGAGATTGAAAGTCGTTGTCAACAAAATCCTGATCGGCAATAAGGTCTCCCGATTCACTTTCAAGCTGTAAGACAAATTCTGATATTGCGATTACACCTGATTTAAAGCAGTCTAATTTTTTGCGCTCATTTTACCGCACGCTCCGCTTTGGCGGTTTTCACTTCTAACTGGCAGATAAAAAAGGATTTCCCGGATAGTCTTCCAAACACGCATAAGCAGATCCTCATCAAGATCATTGATGAATTTTCAAAGGACTCACGTATTTGGGGGAAGTTTATTGACCTATATCTCGCGCTACGGGAGAACGAGGGTGTGAAAATTAATAACGATGCCCAAAGCATATGTACCGATTATTTTGAAATAGAGCTCTGCGCTCGATCCGAACAGTAAATAAAATGATGCAATTTTCATCGTAAACCGACAGGTCTCCCACGGCCTGATTTCGATCTGATTTAATAATACCAACCACACACAACCATCCGTGTTTTCAATTATCCATAAAGATAATCCTTTGCTAAGAAAATTAAATTTAACAAACAAAGGAGACACGTATGAAACTGCATAGACTTGCCGTTCCGTTCATGATGCTGCTCATGGCACTGACCGCGTCCGTGGCGCTGGCCGGAGATTTCAACTACATTTCCCCGGCGGATATGAAGGCTAAGATGGAGCAGGGCGAGCCCATGCTCATCGTGGACATCCAGGTCGCTGATGAGTTTGCCCAACATCACCTCAAAGGAGCCGTAAAGACCACGGCCTACCCCGTTAAATCAGACGAGGACAAAGCAAAACTGCAGGACGTGCTGGGCAAGGCCAAAAAGGACAATCTGCCTGTGGTCATTATTTGTCCGCGAGGCAAGGGCGGAGCCAAACGCGCGTATGACTATATGAAAGAAAACGGCGTTGACGAAGGACGCCTTTTGATTCTGGAAGACGGACAGCAGGGCTGGCCCTATCCCGAACTGCTGGCGAAAGATTAGTTCCATATTCCTACTGATACACCAAAAGCCCCGGCATCCAGTGATGCCGGGGCTTTCTTATATGCACAACCACAGGCCGAATAGGTTGACGTACACTTCCCTAAAAGATATACCGCCCCACCTACATTTCATACCATTTATCGAGCAATTATTCTATTATTTATGCCAAACCTATTCAGGCAAAAGACCGGTGCTCGGAGCAATCATGACAACTATTTCCAATATTTTCAGACCTAAACATTCCATCTCTATACGCTTTCTGGCGGTGGGAGCAGTCATGACCATCGGTGCATTGATCGCCGGTCTGGCTATCGGATTGGATTACTATTTCAATTTTGATCTGGCTAAGACTGCCGCAGAAAAAACATTCAGATCCGTTTCCGAAAACATCAGCGAACGAGTCCGCTCGCTAGACAACCAAAGCGCCAATCTCATCAGAATTTTAAGTCAGTTCTCTGAATTAGAACAATATCCCCCGGAAAAGCTGGACGAAAGATTTTTGTCGCTCATAACCGGATGTATGAAGCAAACACCGGTATTATCGGTATATGTAGGATTCAAGAACGGCGATTTTTTTGAAATAGTCAATCTGAACAGCAGCATAAATGCCCGACTGGCGCTGAATGCAAACCCAAAAGACAGCTGGGTTGTCATCCGTACAGAAACTAAAGACGGCAAGCGTGTAAAGCACACTGTCTATATGGATGAGAATTTCATCATCCGATCACAGAATAAGGGACAGACTGACTACACTCCCTATGAACGTCCCTGGTTTGTTGATGCAGTTGCATCCAGAGACACAATTCGAACCAAACCCTATATTTTTGCCAACCTCAAAACATCCGGATTCACCTATGCCAAAAGCATGGACAATGGAAACAGAGTCGTAGCCCTCAATATCTCACTGGATGGAATATCCAACTTTCTTCATCATCAACATTTGCCAGCATCAGCACAGGTGACCCTTTTTGACCAGCAGGGCAACCTTATTGCCAGGACCAACAAACAGATTCAACCGGCATTCAAACCGGACAGCAACATTTTTCTAAGTTTAGACGAACGGGCTTTCATTGCAGAGCATCCTGTTATCCATGCAGCAGGTTCACCGATTCTTCCCTTTTCCTTACCCGTAACGACATCCGAAGCCGGTTATTCCATTGATTTTCTAAACCTGATTGCCGGCAAGGTTAATTTACATATTGAATACGACGACAAACCATTTGAGTCACATACAGACAGAGAAACAGACCTGCTTCATTCTCAACTTAAAACACATAGGACCAAGGAATTAGGGATTTTTACAGACGCATATACGACTCTTTCAGACGGAATAGCTGTAAAGCGTGATACTCCGCTGCCCACATCTCTTGCCGCCCTCAGAGGAAAACGTGTAGCGATTGATAAAAACAGCCTCGCCGCTATATACCTCAAAGAAAGATATCCAGATATCCGACAAATAAACATGAGCATTCTTGATGGCACCAAAGCCGTCGCTCTCGGGCAGGCCGATGCGGTAATAGGTAAAGTTGAAGAACTCCGATATCTTGGAAACACAAATTTCATTGGTTTTATCCGTCTGGGGATACAACTGCCAACTCCAAAGCAGGGTATGCATTTCGTTGTCCGGCCGGATATTCCCCAACTGGCAACCATCCTGAACAAAGCAATAGCAGCAGTTACTCCGGATGAAAAAAGGTGGCTGAACACTAAATGGTTCGGAAATCAAGCAGTTGACGCCAATCTCGTCAGAGGTCGAAAGGCATTGCGGATATTGGAACTGGCTGCAGATGAAACCAAGCATGGCAAGCTGCAATTTCTTGACATTAATGAAAAGCAATATCTAGGTTATTTAGCTCGCATAGATTCAGACTACGGCGGACATGTATTCTTAGGCATGCTGCTACCGCTTGATGTAGCACTGCAGCCCTATTTGGAAAAAATACAGGTATCCATTTTTATTACATTTTCCGTATTGCTCCTCCTATCCCCGTTGGCCTGGTTCGGTTCAACCTTCCTCACCCTGCCCATCCGTGCTTTGTCACGTGAAAGTGAAAAAGTAACTCAACGCCGATTCGACGAGGTGTGCGGAATAAACAGCAATATCACTGAAATTCAGGCTCTTTCCACATCCATGACATCCATGGCCTCATCCATAAGAGCGCACGAAAAATCGCGGCAAGAGCTTCTGGACTCATTCATCCGACTTATCGCTTCAGCCATCGACTTCAAATCGCCCTATACCGGCGGACATTGCGCGCGGGTTCCCAAACTCTCGATTATGCTGGCTCAAGCTGCTTCGGCATGTGACGAAGGGGAAATGGCTGACTTTTCGCTTGATTCAGAGGAACAATGGCGCGAATTTAAAGTCGCTGCGTGGCTGCATGATTGCGGAAAAATAACCACCCCGGAATATATTGTGGACAAAGCAACCAAGCTGGAGACCATCTACAACCGAATCCACGAAATCCGCACCCGCTTTGAAGTACTGCTTCGCGATGCCGAGATAGAATATCTTCAAGCTGTTCTCAACGGTGGTGAGGAAAAAGAACTTGCGCCTGTTCTGCATCGCAAAAAGGAGGAAATCCGGGAAGATTTCGCCTTCATTGCTTCTTGCAACATTGGCGGAGAAGCCATGGGGCAATCGGAAATAGACCGAATCAAGTCCATCGGTAAAAAAACATGGATTCGCCAGCTTGATGACCGTCTGGGGCTGAGTCCACAAGAACTCAAACGTTACCCTGAGCAACCGCGCCCACTGCCTTGCGTTGAAAAACTGCTCGCCGATAAGCCTGAGCAGATTCTCGATACAAGGTCTGCAATCCCACCCCGCACCGAGTCCGACTCCGCCCTTAAAAAACCAGTTTTTATCTACAACCATGGCGAACTGTACAATTTAAGCATCACCAGAGGGACCTTGACCCCGGAGGAAAGAGACAAAATCAATGAACATATATTGATAACCATACGGATGCTGGAAACTCTGCCTTTGCCTCCGAACATGGCGAAAATTCCTGAATATGCAGGAGCACACCATGAAACACTCAACGGCACTGGTTACCCACGGGGCTTGAAAGGAAAGGACATCTCGATACCCTCCCGTATCATCGCCATCGCCGATATTTTCGAAGCCCTCACAGCCAGCGACAGGCCCTACAAAAAGAACAAAACATTGAGTGAAGCCATCAACATCATGGCGGGCATGGTAAAAGCCCAACGCCTTGATCCGGAACTGTTCCGGCTATTTCTGGAAAGCGGCATATATCTTAAGTACGCAAGACGATACTTAGCCAAAGACCAGTTGGATAAAATAGATATCTCCGCAATTCTTTCAAACATTGATTCATTGCACTAGACTTCAGTTTAAGAGCTCCACTCCCGGTTTTCCAGACGAAAAAAGGATTCACAATTTTCATTTCATTACCCCGACCTCCGATCTCGTAGTGGACATCTATACGGCACCGACATACACTATGTCATACAGGAGGAACAAATATGCCTTCAATAGTAAGCACACGATTTGACACCGCCACTCTTGAGCGGTTGGACGAGGTTGTCCATGCGTTAGGACAAACCAGATCCGGCTTGATTAAAGATGCTGTGAATCATTATCTGGAATATCTGACTTGGTATTCAGCCGAGGTTCAGAAGGGACTTGATGATGTTGAAGCAGGCAGAGTCTTTTCGCATGAGGAAGTTGCCGACAGGCTGAAAGGACTAGGCGTTGAACTCGATTAACTGGACCGAAACAGCATACGCCGATCTAACTGAATTGCTGGACTACTTTCAAAAACAAAATGAGCCGGATATCGGCAAGATTCTGGTTGCAAAGATTTACAAGGCAACAGGAATACTCCGCACTTTTCCTCACTCCGGTAGGGTTGGACTGCTGAAAGAGACGAGGGAGCTGATTATCCCTCATATCCCATATTTTCTAGTGTATCAGGTGCGGCAGGATGTCGTTGACCTGTTGCGAGTTATGCACACATCAAAGCTATGGACCGGAAAAAGCGATAACGAATGAGGATTTTCCTTTTTCAGAACTCTCCCCGCTCTACATCCATGTTCTGATGCAGAATTCTAACGATCATAACGGTCTTGTCCTCAACGCGATAGAAGATGAGATGCCTGCCGACCAGATGGCTGAAATACCCTTCTCTTATGTGATCGCAATTTCTCCCAATGCCGATATTCTCAGCAATCAGATGGAATGACTGATCCAGCCGTGACATATACTCCTTGCGTTGCTCGATACCCCAGGTCTTTTGGGTGTACCGGGCAATACTCTTAAGGTCGTCATATGCCTTGTTTGTAAGCTGAAACAACACCTACCCGTCCAACTCGGCAGACAGATTTTCTATGGAATAGTCCGCAACACCGCTCTTCTCGCCTTCAATGAGAGCAAGTTGAAGCGCTTTGACTTTGGCTTCGCGCTCCTCAAGAAGCCGCAATCCCGCACGAATCGCTTCGCTGGCGGAGTTGAAACGCCCTTCTTTGACTTGATTGGCAATGAAATCATCGAAATGATGGCCGAGCGTAACGCTGGTGTTCTTTTGCATGTTGTCCTCCGTGGTCTCTAGAAAGAAATATAATATTTATTGGTATCTGGTGCAACAACATGGGGCTCTACTTCAAAGAAAGAGCATTAAAAAGGGCATACAATTTTTATTTTAAGACATTGAAATATATTATATAGATGAAGACAATTGAACTCTTGGCCTTTTGAATGCCATGGCGGAAGATACTCGTGTAAATGTAAAACTACTTGGATTTTTATTATGACGTCAACAGAGAATCAGTGGTGTTGTAGGTCTGTTGAATGCGTTTGGTTGACCAAATTGGTTGACCAAAGCTGGCGTGCCATTTTAACCTAGCAAAAAGGCATGAGATTCAATAGAATATGACAATTTTTCAAGTGGATTTGGACAATATCGCTCCTTCAGGGAAGGAGTTTACGTATTTAATATTGATGACAACAAGCACAAACTTCACCATGCAAAGGTAAAGCTATGAGTGACATTATTGACTTCGCATTAAGTACTATAACTGATTATATCGGTTTTGAAAATTTGGCTACAGAAGTCATGCAAGAAGAAGGATTTCACGATATCAAGCCGCTTGGTGGAGTTGGAGACTATGGTCAAGATGCTACTGTTGAAAGACTTTATGCTCACAAACGAGAAAAGTATGTTTTTCAGTACACAGTTGATAAAAATACATATACAAAGCTGATCGGAACTATTGATAAGTTGCTGAATAACAACATTGATTTTCACACGATCATATACGTCACCTCTACCACAATATCTAGTAGCGCTCAGACCGACCTAATATCAAAGATAAGAAAAAAATATCATAAAACGTTGGTCATATACGAGAGAAAAACTTTCAAATCAGTTTTAGCTAACTCTACAAATACGATATTCGTAAGGCACTTCCCTGATATAGAGACACAGATTGCAGCGTTTTCAGCCAATATTGATGATTTATCTTTAGATGATAAGAATCAGATCGAGGCAGAACTACTGAAGGTCAACCTTGCTTTTATTCATAATGACGATGCTCAAAATGTTAGGAAGCACGTGTTTGACAATTTGACCTTTAGTGTCATCAATGAGGCATACCCTCATTATATAGCACATCAAACTGTCGTGGAAAAACTTGACGCGATAATTCCAGGAAAAGACTATATTAAAAATAAGCTGTCAGCGACTTTAACTCGACTTCAGAAACAAGCGAAAATTGAACTTAAAGAGAACTCCTCTAAAGTCGCAGACAAACAACATCAAGAGATAGAGCTCAATACCAATGATTGTCTGGAAAAACTTGATGCATTAGTGCATGATATTGTGCAAATGGCGCAGGACAGTCATGCTGAGCCTCTAAGTGACGACACCATTAGAAGGGCAAAGAGAAATGCCAAACGAGCCCTCATTGTGTATTTTAAAGCTTTCGGCACAGAGATAACAAGCCAGTATTCCTCTGAGGCAAAATCGTTTCCTGTATTTCAAAAATCAATTTCAACAATAACCGACGAGTGCAGTAGACAGGTTGGTGATAGACTAGGAAACTTAATTTTTGATAGCATAGGTGAAGTCTTAGCTTCGCCTTCAGAAGAACAAATTGAAGCATTGCATTATTTAGTTTTAGCGCACGTAACAAATGCAATAATGGTACTAGACCCAAACCTTAAAGAATTTCAAGCTACTAAATTTTCACAAAAAACATTTATCTTGGACACAGACTTTCTTATTAATTGTCTAGTTCCAGATGTTGACGAATATGCCCTTGCCATACAACTTGTAAAAGACCTGATTGCCCTCAATGCAACAGTAGTTATCCCAGATTCATCCATAGATGAATGTGTTCTTCATGCAAAGTACTCCGTTAGAACATACAACTTTTTCAATTCAAGCTTACTGTCTTTGCCAGAGCCTGTGGCTAGTGAAAAGATATACAACGCATTCGTGCGCGGTTATTACTTTTCAATAAAAAGAGGAAAAATTCTTTCTTCGGTCAATTACCAGACTTACCTTTACAACTACTACGATCCTGACAGACCTGAAGCCTTTATGAAGGAGGTCATAAAAACACATCTCCCAGAGGGTATACATTTTAAAAACGTTGCCGACATTTACAGTGGCTATATTTCTGATGAAGAATATGAGAGTGTATTTTCAGAAGTCCTTAAACTTACAGCAGGATCTAAAAAAGGAAGATACAGAGACGAGGAAGAAAACAAGGCATATGCCGAGGTTGATACTTCTTTATTTTTGACCACACTTCACTGCAATAAGGACGCTGTTAAAGACACTATTCTTGGCGGATCACATTATCTAATAACAGATTCAGGTAGATACCGAATAATATCCTCAATACTTGACTACAAAGACTCGGTCTCTACTCGCCCACAGTCTCTCATGAGCATATTGACATCTATTGGCATTTCTTCGATTTCAAAAGTAGATTTAATAAAAACTCTCGAAAATCCAATATTGATGCACTCTATGGAACAGCATTGGGATGACATTGGCAAACTGATTAAGCTTGGATTTGATTTAAGCAACATGACACTTCCTCGCTTACGTGTAACTATGGAAGACAAGCTACACGAACATCTCACTAAGATAGACATGAAAACTGCATCTTCAGACTCTGCTGAATTCAAAGAATTACTTGCCGTAGCAGAAGAAGCTGGAGTGCCATTATATCTTGCTGGACAAGCTATGGAAGCAAAACTTAAGGCAAAAGAAAAGACTATTAAAGAGTTAAAAAATGACCTTGCAGCCAAGAATAGCCTAGAACAAGAAATTGAAAAATTTGGAAAACGCAGACAGAAATACCTCCGTCGCTATGCTAAAAACTTAAAAAAATGATCAAATATAACATGTTATTTTGTTTATCAATTAAAACTCTGCCCACCCACTTTTCAGGCTCTACGGGGCTCTACCTCAAAGAAAGGGGCGATGACTTAATCCGATAAAAAGAAAGGCATACCGAACCGACTCGATATGCCCTATAAATTGATCAAATTTCCGACCAAAGAAAGGAGATCAATTTATGGATCGAATCTTAATCGGCCTGCCCGATTTTGCAATCAAAAATGTGGTGTCGTATTTTCCGATAATTCTTGAGGTAGAGTGGACAGGCAAGCCAATTTGTCCTCGGTGCCGAAGTTCTTCATTTCGGATCAAGGATACGTTCAGGCGATTTATCAAGAGCATTCCGCATAACGGGCGCGCATCGATTTTGCGGGTAAAGTGCCACAAGTATCACTGCAAGGATTGTGGTCGATATTTCAACACCCGTATGGACGGGATTAAGAAGTGGAGCCGCTCTACCGAAATTTTAAAGCGCGAAGTTTTTCGGCAGTACAACAACGGATCATGTAACAAGACCATTGCCAGTGAAAACGGAATCGGAGTTTCCAGCGTGGAGCGATTTTATCATCAGGTCATCAATCTAAAAGTCCGACAGCGCAGCAACTGGAAGTGTCCTCGGTATCTCGGAATTGATGAGCATCGTTTCACACGCAAAGTGGGGTTTGCAACCACGTTTTGCGACCTTGCAAACAATAAAATTTTTGACATAGCCATGGGCCGCAGTGCCGCTGAATTACTTCCCTTTCTCAGGACTCTTAAAGGGCGGAGTAAGGTAAAAGTAGTTTGTATAGATATGAATTCTGCTTATAGGCATATGGTCAAAACCTGGTTTCCGAACGCCCGGATTGTTTCGGATCGCTTTCACGTAATTCGGCTGGTGAACCAGCATTTCAGCAAGACCTGCAAGCTGATCGATGAAGAAAATATTTCGTATGGTCGGGGTGGAATTTTGCGGGCCATGCTGTGTCGGCAGGACCGTTTGTCAGACAAAAGGAAAGAGCTTTTATCTAAATATTTTGAGGCGCAACCGGCAATCGAAAGTCTTTACCACTTCTGCCATGAACTGAACGATCTGCTCAGAGTTAGGGCACAAAATGGCCGTAGCTGCAAAAAATACATTTTCGAACTGCTTGATAAAATCAAGCAACTTCAGCAGAGTCCTTTTGCTCCGCTTCGAACGCTGGGCAGAACTCTGAATAGCTGGAAAGAGGAAGTGGCCCGGATGTTTCGTTACGGTAAAAGCAACGGAACAACCGAAGGATTTCATCGGAAGATGAAACTTATCCAGAGGCGGGCATACGGATTTAGAAATTTCGAAAACTATCGGCTGCGTGTACGGGTTTTGTGCGGGTAGTCGAGAAGAAAATCAACGGTTGGAAATTTGATCATTCGGGCTTGTGCCCCTTTCTTTGGTGTAGACCCCTCTACGGCTCTACCTCAAAGAAAGGGCATTAAAAAAGGACCTACGATTTTCATCGTAAGTCCTTATAATTTCGAATGGTGGAGCTGAGGAGAATTGAACTCCTGGCCTCTTGAATGCCATTCAAGCGCTCTCCCAACTGAGCTACAGCCCCACTTGCTGTGTGAAAGAGTGTTTATAGAATCACCCGACCAATGTCAACACCTAACAGGGGCATAGTCCATAATTATGCGCAAAAACTAAAACAAACCTGGGAACTGCCTTATTCTCACGGCCAGACAAGGTCCATTTTTATGTCCCAGCGACCCTTTTAACGGCTGAACAACCGCCTTATGGTTTCGTAGTCCGCCTGACATTACTCGGCAAAGCGGAGCCGATGCGGCGCAAGAGCAACGAAAGCACTGCTATCAGCAGCAACAGAACCGGACCGTAATCATCGTTCACCCCGATTGTGCAGCCGGTCGCACTGCTTTCTGAACTTCTGGCACCGAGTATCTGAGGGTCGTCTATGATACCTTCATCCCTGTTGTCATCGAAAGAACCGTTATCCTGCACCACCGAGACTATATAGTACGGGGTTGTGGCATTCAAAACCTGCACGGGGGACACAAAGACTCCCCCCACATCAGTCAGCCACCAGTTGCCGTCATTGTACTGCTCCAGCTCAGCATATGAAAAATCCCTGCTGGTTCCGTTGCTGAACAGCTTGACCAGATTCAGACTCCGAGCCTCAACAGCCGGAAGCCCGCTCACAGCGTATTTAACGCTTACGAGGCTGGAATTTGTAGTCTGAATGCTGAAAGAAGCCACGTCGCCGTACACGGAATCAAGTTTTGCGCCGTATGAAGTGTTTAATCCTTCCGCAGTCTGCGAGGTATTGCTTTTACTGAGGATTGTCGCTTCCGGAGCATCAGGCTGATCTTCGTTCAGTTCAATGTCGCCGTCAGTAGGAGCAGCCCCGGTCATGCCGCTGAGAACCAGAGCGTACGGTTGCGGCCCCATGGGGACGTTATGTGCTGTGACCTCGGCAGTATACGTACCGGACTCCGGGTTCTTGATGGAGACTGAAACAGTGTTGTTGATGCGGTCAAATTCTGACGAATCACCACTGCTTCTGAAATTAACAATCATGGCCGGAGTGAATTCAGCGACCTTCCAGACTCCGGAATCCAAGACCATTCCGCGCCCGGAAGTATTTCCGTTTTCATACCAGAGTCCGCAGGTGCCGCCGTGCTTTTCAACTGAAACCAGCACACTGCCGGAAGAGACCATAACCCCGACCGGTATCCCGAACTCTCCGGATGGAATGTAGGCATAATCATCACGGAAAATTTCATCCCCCACTTCACCGTCAAACCTGTAAACGGCAACAGAAACCGTTCTTGCTTCACTGTTGGTATTGGAAAAAGCCAGCACTACCGATTCCAGTGTTGCCGGATAAGAAGGAGGAGTAACCACCAACCCCAGAGCGCCATCAAGGAATTTACTGTCTACTGAGGTTACATACTTTATCTCGGTCAACGAACTAAGATCAACGGCATTATCCGGATAGACCCATGTCCCGTCCGGACGCTGCACCCTCAGGTCCAGATCATTTACAAGCCCTCCGCCGGCAGCCACAGAGCCGGGATAGTCAGTCCATCCCAGAGTCGCTTTAAAGGGCTTTGCATCATCACCCACATCAAAAGAAAATGTGCGTGAATAGTCGGTATCCTCAGGGGCCGAGTCTGTTACGTCATGGTATTCCATCTTATAGCTGCTGTCGGAATTAATTGAGGATTCAAGGTCTATACGGCCCCATCCCTGAGCGTAGTCAGGAGCAGAATGAACTTCCTGAGTATCCCCGGTTCCGAATTGTCCCGGAACCAGAGAAACCGCACCGTGAATAAGAGCAGTTTTGATCAGTGCCGCACTGGGATTGCTTATTCCTTCCTCACTTATGAGGTACTCCCTAAGGAGTGCTGCGGTCCCGGCTACAAGGGGCGTTGCCATGCTCGTTCCGCCGGACCAGTAATAATAGTCGTTGAACGCGCCCCAGCCGTCACCGGTCTGGAATGCTGATCTTGTGGAAAGAATATTAGTGCCCGGAGCAACAACTTCCGGCTTATGGCGGCCGTCAATAGTCGGTCCTCGGGCGGAAAAAGATGCAAGGCCGTATGGTTTGTCCGAAGTAAGATCGGACTTGATAGGTTCCGCATATGTTCTAAACTGTCCCCAATAGGAAGAAGCAAATCCCTCATTGCCACCAACTCGGTAAGATTCGCTTGCCCCGACGGAAAGACAGTTCTTGGCCGTAGCCGGAGAATCGATACAGTATGGATCGGTCACTCCGTCCATATCCTTGTCATACCCTCCGTTGCCTGCGGCAAAAAGGACAAGGAAATCCTTTTTTGCCCACATGAACTGGTCGGTGTTCAGACTCTCACTGCTGTAATCTCCGGGTCCGGTCGTTCCCCAACTGTCCGTATGAATTCTGGCTCCGGCATCATAGGCTGGCTGGAAAAGATCATTCAGATCGGACGGGATGCCCACGAGTCTTCCGTTGCCGCCTTCATAACCGGCAGACTGAATGAACAGTTTCGCTTGAGGAGCAATCCCGGCATAGCAGGTATCGGGGAAAGATCCGGTTGACGGAGTCGATCCGGACATAAGTCCGTTTCCGGCAACTGCTCCCGCCACATGGGTACCGTGTCCGGTATAATCCTTGGTTTCCGCCCCTTCAAAGGCCGTGCAGCTGATTATGCGGGTTCCGCCTGATCCATCGCTGAAATCGTCATGCATGCTGCCGGGGTCTCCGGAATCAAGTCCGGAATCGCAGATACCCACTATCTGCCCCTTTCCGAACAGTCGTAACCCGGATGAAGGCAAGTCCTTGGACTGCACGGAACGGACTTCCATAATCCCGGCGGCAATATTGTTGTCGGACCGGTGTTCAGGGGCTTTCTCCACCCATTTTACCCCTGAGATATCTTTTAATTTAATTACGTCAGCTACCGGTATTTCAACATTGATCAGGATATTCCACTTGGAAGATGATGAGGAAAGCACACTTCCGCCGGCAGCGGATATTTCACGGCTCAGGGCATCGAGATTCTCGCCGGGGAAAGCCACTACGCGCACCTGCAATACCCCGCCATGCTCCTGCAGCTGCTCCGGCGTAAGGTCATAAACCTTGCTGGATAATTTCAGGTCCGCAACATACTCGCCGACCCAGCGGACAAAGCTGAGTCCCCGGAGTTCATCAATTCGTGAAGCTGAAATTTTTACGATAAAGGCATACTGCGGGATATAATCATAAAAAGCGGCCCCCAGTTCCGAAATGCTCTCCTTCCAACCGGACTGGACCGGTCCGCTGAACTGAACAACATAATAACCGGCGTCATCCTCAACAAGAGATGAAACGGAGAGAGAAAAAAGGCGTAGAGACTGCAAAAGACCGCTGGTCTGGGAAGAGGATTCCGCTTTTGCAGAGTCAGCTTCGGACGGAAGCAGCCCATCTTCAAGACTGTCCTTCAAAGGGTCGACAACACGATTCTGAAAATGGAGAACCGGTGCATCTGCTGCATTGCTTTCTGCCGCCGCGCCAGCTGAAATAACACCGGACAACATGAGGACTATCGATAGGGCAAGAATTAACTGCAGGGTAGAAACTGTACGCATCACTTATTTCCAATTTTGCCGGATTATCTGAATGCAATATTGAAAATGTAACAGAACTGTCAACAAGCAACAGCAGTTATAATAGGTGGTTATATATAATAATCAGATTTACTAGTACACAGAAAACAACCTGCTGCAATGAAGATAAAATCACATGATCGATAACGGCATGCTGAAGTTCAACGGCATAAAAAAACGGGCACCCGGCAGTAAAGCCGAAGTGCCCGGAAAACAGCAGTATTTATTAAAAGAGTGTTTATTACATTTTAACGGCAAAAGGCCAGGCCATAATTCCGCCTTCCATGACCTTCACATTGGTCCAGCCGCCGGCTTCAAGAATACGCTGGGCCTCATATCCACGCATGGATATCTTGCAGAAGGTTATGATTTCCGCGTTCTTGTCCTGCGGCAGCTTATCCAGCGAATGGCGCAGCTTTCCAAGAGGGATGAGATTTTCACCGACATCAAGGCGCATCTGTTCGAACTCGTCCGGGGCTCTCACGTCCAGAATGAACGGGTGCGCACCGTTATCAAGCATTTCCTTGACCTCGGCATTGCTGATGCCGGTCATGCGGCCGGACATCTTGTTGTCCAGAATGTGCGCGGTGGCGATGAAGTGGTCGATAGCCAGGGAGAACGGAGGGGCATAAGGCAGGTCGGCAACTGCTATATCCTGCACGGTTACGCCGCTCATTACGGCCATGGCAGCCTCGGCCAGCTGTCTGTTCACTTCTCCGGGGCCGACGCACTGAAAACCGAGAACGCGCCCGGTATCAGCATCCGCAACCATCTTGGAAACGAGCAGCTTGGCTCCCATGAAACCGGGTTTATCCGGGCTTGCGTTGGTGGAGGTTATTACGTTGTACCCTTCATCACGGGCACGTTTTTCGGAAAGTCCGGTAGCACCGGCGCTCATATCGAAAACCTTGCATATGCCGCTGTTTACCGTGCCGGGAAATACGTGTTTATCGCCGAGGACGATGTTGTTGGCAGCCACGCGGGCTTCAAGGTTGGCGAGGTCTCCGTACGGAGCAAAAACCTTTTTGCCGGTAATGCGGTTGGTGATTTCCACGCAGTCACCCGCGGCATAGATATCGGGATCGGAAGTGCGCATGTACTCGTCCACCGCAATGCCGCCGAACGAACCGATCTCCAGCCCTGCCTCGCGGGCAAGAGTGGAATTCGGAACAACGCCGATGGCAACCACGGCCAGTTCGCACGGAATTACAGACCCGTCATTGAGTTTTACCCCGGTCAATTTGCCGTTTTCCCCGATAAATTCCGCAACTCCGTTTTCCGTATGCACGGTAACGTTCTTGGAGGCCACATGCTTTTCAACAAGCTTGGCAATTTCCCAGTCCAGAAACAGCAGCAGTTGGGAAAGCATTTCCACAACGCTGACGTTCATTCCGGATTCGGAAAGGGCCTCGCAGACCTCAATGCCGATCAGCCCGCCGCCAACGATAACCGCATTCTTGACCGCGCCGGAATCAACCAGTTCGCGAAGTTTGTCCGCGTCCTTCATTTCGGAAAGGGACCTTACTCCCTCAAGTTCAATTCCGGGAATGGGGGGACGGCGCGGAGTGGCTCCAGTGCAGACGACCAGCTTGTCATATTCAACTGTGGAAGATTTTCCTGTGGCCACATCCGTGCAGTTGACGACTTTGCTTTTGCGGTCAATGGCCGTCACTTCGGTATTGACCATGGCCTTGACGCCTTTTACAGCCTCAAAAAAAGCCTCATTGCGCACAACCCCGGTCGGAGTGGCCAGCAGGGCGTTTCTTTCATCAAAATTTCCGCCGATATAATAGGGATAGCCGCATGAGGCCATGGAAAGTTCCGGGGCCTTCTGCAGCAGGGTAACTTCCGCATCGGCATCCAGACGTTTGGCGCGCGCTGCGGCCTTGGGACCAGCTGCCGAGCCCCCTATCACAACTATCTTACTCGTACTCATACCTTTTCTCCTTGTTTGCTTCCACCGGTGGTGAATAGAACACAGACCGACTCAGTAGATATTTCTGCTCAATATTAATCAAGACGGGAAAAAACAGGACTTCAACCCAACCCGTAAAGTACAGACATCAATAATTCCCGCCTGCAGGTAAAGCTTCTACCCGGACCAAACAGGCAAGGCATTGACCGAGATCAACGTAATCCGTTTTTTCTGCAAACTTCAAGGAAATATGAATAAACTTTTTGATACAGCAATCACTCCGGCACAGGACTGATAACCGGATAAAAAAGGGCGGGATTGCTCCCGCCCTTCCACAGCAGAGGTCGAACCTGCCGCTGTCTTATAAAAAACCGAATCAGTACAGCCTGAGCCGCACATTCAAGGCTTTAGTAACTACGCTTTCATCCTCACCATAAGTGAAGTCAGGGTATTTATCTGCTTTGCAAGGTCTTTTACAACCGTTTTGGAGGACGCCATGGCTCTGGATGTCTCGCCGGAGATAGTATTAATCTCCGTGATGCTCTGGCTGATTTCTTCACTGGCGACGCTGTGCTGGTCCGCGGCGGTGGCAATTGAATGCACCTGCCCGGTGGCATCTTCGACCAGTGAAACAATCTGACGTAAAGATTCGCCTGACTCATTGGCCTGTTCAGTCACCTTAGCAATGGTTTCAACCGAATGAACCGTGTTATCAATGTTTTTACGGGTCTCAGACTGAATATCCTTTACCGCGCTGGACACATCGCTGGTGGCGCTCATGGTCTTTTCCGCGAGTTTACGGACTTCGTCCGCGACAACGGCGAAACCGCGTCCGGCATCCCCGGCCCTTGCAGCCTCGATGGCGGCATTGAGCGCCAGCAGGTTGGTCTGATCAGCTATGTCATTAATGACATTGATGACCGCGCCGATCCCTTCGGCCAGCTGTCCGAGATGGCTCATATCGTCCATCAGCGTTCTGGACTGAACCGCGACTGTTCCGATTCCATCAACTGCACGGTTCACGACCTCGGCCCCTTTTTCAGCCATTTTCCTGACCTCGTCCACGGCTTCAGCTGCTCCGGCTGCATTGTGGGCCACTTCCGCCACGGTTGCGCTTATCTCTGCAGTAGATGCGGCAGTAGCTTCAACCATGGACTCCTGTTCAACCGCTCCGGCGCTTGACTGTTCTATCTGAGCCATTAACTGCTCGGATGCCGAAGAAATTGATTCAACAACATCCTCAAGCATGTGGGCAGCCTCAAGCAACTCGGCTGTCTTGCCTTGTGCAAGCTCATGAGCTTCCATGGCTTCCCTGCCGGCCTTTTCAGCTTCTTCCGCCTTTCTGGCGGTTTCACGTTCCTTTTGGGCCATATCGGAAATGTTCTTGCGAAGTGATGCAGCCATGGCCGACAAAGCCTCCTGCAGTTCACCTATTTCATCATGATTTTTCGATGTGAGGACCATATCAAGGTTACCGGCGGCAACCTTGCGGGCAGCCTCCTTGGTTTCAACAAGCGGATTTATGATATTTCTTGAAACAACCATGTTCATGGGGAGCATAAGAAACAGGAACAGAGCAGCGGCGGCGCCCAACTGAATCAGTATGGTCCGTGTTCCGGCATCCATCATGGCCTGACGTATTTCGGCGGCCCTGCTGTCGATGTTATCGATGTAAACGCCGGTCCCGATCCAGAAATCCGTACCCGGAATCATCTGTGCGTAACCAAGTTTCGGCATGGGTTCCGCCTTGCCCGGCTTATCCCAGGTAAAATGGACAAACCCGCCGCCGGACTCTGCGGCACGAGCCAACTCACGGACGGAATAAACGCCGTCTTTGCCCTTCAGATTGTTAAGATCCTTGCCGTGCAAGGAGGGCTTCACAGGGTGCGCAACGTTTGTCGTTCCCTCATATACAAAAAAATATCCGGATGAATCCTGCTCAAAAAAAGCGTCCTTTATCATGTTCCGGAATATCTCAATCTTTTCCTTGTCCTCGGAAACACCAGACACAGCTTTTGCCAGGGCCTCGGCCATGGCGGATGTTGCAACCTTTATCTTCTCTTTCTGCCCTTCAAGCATCAGTTGCTGGGCCTTTTCAACCTCTCTGTCAGCCAGTTCATAAGAAGAATAAATGTTGATCAGAATAATTATTACCGTAGTGACAACTGCAACTGAAAACAAAAGCAGTAGTTTGCCACGTATAGAAAGATTTACCAAGGGTTACCTCCCCCATATAAGACACAATGTTTGTCAACATTCCGTATAGATTCAGCACATGTAAAAGCAACAAGATACTGACGGTTCAAAACAAACCGGCATTTTGCTTATCTCCATCGCATCGGCAGAGCAACAAGGCGATTTGATAAATTGTTTTTTTTACATAAGTGCTACTGAATTGTCCCCAGACATTCATATCAGATGCCTGAACAAGGAATGATGATGAATCACAATACGCCCGACATTGAATATACATTCAATAAGAATAAAGAAATGACAAAAAAATAAAACAGTCAAACAAAACATAATTAAATGTTCATGAAAAACGATATTCTCGGATTTCTTTGAACGGCAATTATTTTTTTATATCGGACAAATTTAAACCAGCCTTGCATACCTGTTTGTTCTTTTAGCTGAACAGGTATCCAAACAAAAAACACAAGAATTGTTCACAGAAGGGAATTAAAAAGGAGGGAAGTATGCGCAATCGGCTCGATACATACATGCATGAACATAAGCACGTCATTATAAAAGGTATCTTCGAGAAATAACGTCAAACCATGTCGGTTTTCCGCAAGACTGGTTGCAAAAGAGTGTTCTAATGATCGGTAAGAGACACAGCATGTTCCATCTGCCCCACCCTCCGCCCGGTAAGAGCTCTTTCCAAGGTTGCGGCAAAATGGTCGCATGCGAAACGGTACAACTCAAGGTCATAAATATTATAGGCCTCTATTCTGTCTTTCAAACTCTTCGGGACCAGATCCATATAATTGTTCACAGGACCCTCATTAGCTCTGACCGGAGGAGTTGAGGGCCTGAAATCCAGTACATTCGCAAGAAGCCGATAGCTTACTTCAAAATACTCAACCAGCCCGAAAAAGACAAAACTTCCGAGCAGTTTTTCCTTTGCGCGCTCCAGAAGTTCACCTGTGGCCGGCAGGCTGTAATCAAAACTCGCAGCATCAGCAGCAATAATCTTAGTCTGCAGGTTATCAACCATGAAATGTTCGCTTACCGGCTTTGTAATGGTATCCTCCAGCGAAACATTTTGTTTTTCCAGCCAGTGGGCATTGTAGTAATAGTGGGAAACATACCTGTCCAACGGTCTGCGCAACATGGTAATCTTTCTGTGCTTCGGCCGGACTCTGCACAGACGGTCCCAGCATTCAAAACCTCCGCACGGATGTGATGTCCAGATCATATGCTCAGGTCTTTCCAGGCAATGCTGAAAGGAATTAACATCCATGGACCGGAAATTGACCGGCACGGTTCCGCAATCCCGCCCGAGTCTCTGAAAAAGGCTGTTTCCTGCCGCCTTTGGGATATGGTAAAATAAAATATCCGAAGAAAGAATGCTCATAGACTTTTCCTTGAACTGGATTCCAGTGTTAATATAGCCATGATCGGCTCCGATTATTAGAAGCCGCTCATGCGCGAATATTCAAAGAAAGTTTTATTAGGTTTTATATAGATATCTCTAAACAGAACAGGGTGACCGGCTTAAAGGCAAACGGCCGCAGGGGTGCATAAACACTCCCCTGCGGCCGTACTATAAGGATGGCCTGCAAAAGGCTCTTCAGGAATCATTTATCGGCAGAAACTATTCGGCCTTACAATTCGGAATTCAAAGACATGATCGTGTCTTTAAGTTTTTCCGCCATGTCAGCAAGTTCCGCTATGGATGCAGCGGATTCTCGTGCAGCATCGCTGGAATTCGAAGCCAGACGCGCAACATTGGACACAGTATTCTCTATCTCTTTCGACGAAGAAGTCTGCTGGCCGGTTGCAAGGGCTATCTCTCCTATCCTCTCGGCCACATTATCCGAAAGACCCTGTATCTGCCCGAACACATTAACGGAATTATTTACTTCTTCATTTGCAGATCTGGCAAACGACAACGCTTCCTTGACGCCGTCAATATTCTGAGTGGTGCGGTTCTGGATATTTGAAATGCAGTCATCGACCTCTTTTGTGGCTACCATTGTTTTCTCGGCCAGCTTGCGCACTTCGTCCGCTACCACGGCGAATCCCTTGCCCGCTTCACCTGCCCGGGCCGCCTCAATAGCGGCATTGAGGGCCAGCAGGTTGGTCTGATCGGCAATCTCGTTAATCACGTTTACGACTTTGCCGATGGAATCTATTTCATTTCCAAGCGTTATCATATCAGATTCAAGGTGCTGGACCGTATCTGAAACACGGACCATGGCATCCTGCGAACGCCGGCCTACATCTATGCCGCCAAGAGCTTCCTTGCGGGCTTCATCAGCAGTTGTTGAAGCGCTTTCCGCATTTCTGGCGACTTCGTTGACAGCGGCATGCATCTGCTCAACGGCGGCTGCGGATTCGGTCATGAGCAATTGCTGCGACATGGCGCTTTCGGCAATTTTTTCGGTCCGAACCTTCAGTTCATTTGACGCCCCGGTAAGGCGCAGCACAATCTCTTCGGCCCGGCTGGAAGCCCCGGAGATCTTCTCCATGAGCGCCAGAACGCGGGTTTGTCTGGAGACGGCTTCATCTCTGGCTTTTCCGGCTTCCTCTGCCTGAACAAGAGCGTCCTGTTCAAGCTGCTTGGCCTCGGTAATAACCTCTTTCAGTTTTCCAACCATTCCGACCAGAACATTGCGAAGTTCAAGCAGCTCAGCGGTGAAAGACCCTTCCGGCCTGCAATCAAGATCTCCACCGGCAACGGCCTTGGCATAGGCTCCCAGCATCCTGAAGGAGGAGGTAACCGTCACCATGACCCAAAGCAGGATAACAAGAGTTACGAAAGCCACGCAGAGTTCTATTCCGGCCACGGCATAACTGACCAGTCTGGAATCTTCTCTGACTTTCAGCTTACTCTGATTCGAAATATCGGCAAAAACCGGTTCCACAGCCCGGGCGGACTTGATCAGTTCACCTTTAAGCCCGGCAATGGAAGCTTCAACCTCCACATAGCGGTGAAAGGCCTTTCCGTACTCATCCAGAGCCTTGAGCATTGTCTTTGCCGTGTCGCTGTCAAATCTGGCGGAAACCATCCTGTGTATGTCGCCAATCATGGAATCAACACGCTGCACCGGAGAATCTCCGCCGCGGATAATATAATTCTTTTCCTGACGGCGCATCTGGAGAACCAGAATAAGAAGCTCGGAATTGACTGCGTTACCCTTGAATGCGGCCTCCATATTCCGGGCCGCCTTGATGAACTGCCAACGCAGCCCGTCATTCATGGTCAGCCCTTTCGAAACATTCAGCGCGTGAATTTCGGTAAGAAATTTTTCATAATTCCCGATCAGCTTTTCGGCCTTTTCACAATTGGCCCCCAACTCCGGGGCCCTGGATTTGAGTTCGGCAAGAAATTTTTCCGCTTCCCCGGAACTCTTCAATGCCTTGTCTATATATTCGGACTGCATCCGCAGCAAAAAATTTTTCTCTGCACGCCGGGCCTGCAGGAATGCCTCCACTCCCTCGTTCGCCAGCATTTCAAGTTCCCGGCCGTTTTCCAGCCGGCCTTTTCCCCAGTAGTCTACCCCGAAAATCGCAACCAGCCCAAGAACGGACGTCACGAAAATCAGTATCAGCTTGCCTTTGATACTCATAAGAACTCCACTTCCTTTCGGCACCCAATAATTTTAACAGTTCAGAATCCGGTTCCCTGGTCCGCGGACATATCTGCTGAGCATGCCCGCATCATCCGTATCCCAATTCCTGATCCGCCTGTTTTTAACAGCCCGTCCGAGGACCCGAAGCAGGTCTTCAATCGATACGGGCTTGGCCAAATAGTCGAACACTCCTTTTCGCATCATATACAGAGCATCTTCTATTACAGGAGCGCCCGTCAGACAGATGGTCTCGACTGAAAGCCCCTGCTCTCTGATTATTGAAAATATCTCCTTCCCGGACAGGCCGGGCATATCCACATCAAGCAGCACAACGTCCGTTTTTCCCTGTTCAAGTATCTGCACTGCGGCCATTCCGTCCGCCGCATCCCGGACATCATATTCAAACCTCCTGAGAAGCTGCATCAGGGACTTGCGAAAACGCGATTCGTCATCGACAATAAGTATCCTTCCATTCATATGGCTCACACCTCCGCTCGGTTAGCCGGAATGCATACAGTGAAAGTCGCCCCCAACCCCGGATCGGAACTTACGCGTATGCTTCCACCCAGTTGATTCATGATGCGCAGACTCAGGGCCAACCCGAGCCCGGTACCTCCTCCCTGCCCCTTTGTGGTAAAAAAAGGGGTAAAAATGCTGCGCAGATATTCTTCGGGGATACCGGGACCGTTATCCCGGATATCCACAAAAACATTTTCGTCCGCATACCTGCTTGAAACCGTTATCTCGCCATTTTCAGCAACGGCCTGGACCGCATTGTTGAGAATATTAAGAAAAACCTGTCTGAGCAGCGGTGGGTCCGTGTTCACTCCGGGAAGCCCCTCTCCCAGATTACGGGTCAGAACTATGTGTCTGGTTTCCGATTCTCTTTCCAGCAGGGAAAGCAGGTCCGCCAGCAACTTGTTTATGTCCACCTGCTGAATAACCGGAAGCCTGTTGCGGGCCATATCAAGAAATTTGTGAGTGATCTCCGAGCATCTGCCGACCTGATCGGCTATGACATCAAGGCTTTCATAGACATCGGCAGGAATATTCAGTTCATCTCCGGCGTCCAGAGACACCCTGATTATTTCCGATTCCTGAAGGATTATGCTCAGGGGGTTATTGATCTCATGGGCAATCCCGGTGGAGATTTCTCCAAGCGCGGAATTGCGCTGAGAGCGGACCAGCCGCTGCTCCAGATCATCTTCCCGGACACGGCACAGCCGCAGGCAATTCATGAGCACGCCGTCCAGATACAGGCTGCCCGCAGCAGCGGCCACGACCAGAACAAGACCGGGGGTCCTGAGCTTCAACGCAACTGCACACCCGCACACAACCAGAGTGAAAAAGACGTACCGCAATTGATTGAAACGGTGCAGATCAACGGGAATCATCTCCGCCCCCTTCCCTTCTCTTAAGAACGGCATGCTCATAAGCGTTGCGTATTCTTTCAATCAGGTCATCAATATCAAACGGCTTGAGAATATAATCGTAAGCCCCGTGGCTTATGCCTTCCAGCCCGGACGCAACGGAACTGTGCCCGGTAAGCATTATTACCTCCACATCCGAATGCCTGCGGCAGATATGCTTCAGAGTCTCCATTCCGCTCATCCGGGGCATCTTGACATCAAGTATGACTACATCGACATCATGTTCGCCGAGGTACTTAAGAGCCTCTGCCCCGCTTCCGGCCACGGCCACATCCATATTGCGCCGTCCCAGACGCCGCTGTATCAGCTTCAGAAAATCAGGTTCGTCATCGACAACAAGGAGTCTTATTCTGGGCATATTTCCTCCTTTTCACTGAGTTCCGACATTACCAGCGGCAGGCTGATGGTAAAAACAGCCCCCCCGTCCGGCTTATTGTCCATTTTGATATTTCCGCCGAGTTTACGGAGAATCGAATAGGTTATGGAAAGCCCGAGCCCCGTTCCTTCCCCGGCGGCCTTGGTGGTGAAAAACGGGTCGAAGACCTTCGTTATCAGTTCAGGAGGGATGCCGGGACCGGAATCACTGACCTCCAATTCAACGAAGTCTTTAAATCGTCTGGTAGAAAGGGATATGCGGCCGTCTTCCCCGGTGGCGTCTATGGCGTTTTCCACAATATTGAGCACAACCTGCTGCACCTGATTGAAATCGGTCCGCAGACCGGGAAGATCGGGACTGAGGTCATAGCTTACGCTGATATTCCGATACAGAATTTCATTGTCCAGAAAGGATACCGTCTGACGGATCAGCATGTTGAAATCCACGTCATCCTGTGCGGGCTCCATACTGCGGGCGAAGCCGAGCATTCTGTGGGTTACGGACCGGGCCCTCTCCACATGGCGCTCAATGTCGGCCAAAGCTTCTTCCAGATTTGCGCGGGCCGCGACACCGTCGAACTCGCCGTCATTGATCATATCCCGTATCCAGCCCGAGCTTTCCCGGATTATGGACAGAGGATTGTTCACTTCATGAGCGACTCCGGCAGCCATCTTGCCCAGGGAAGCCATCTTGGAAGACTGCATAACGGTTGCATCCATCATGGATTTTTCCCGATCCGCCAGAACCAGTTTGCGGACAACGGAAGTAATAGCCAGAAAAGTTCCTAGGGATATCATCAGTGCGCAGACAACAAGAAGCAGGAAAACCAGATACTGATCACGCAGCACGGGAGAGAGATCCTCTCCGGGACTCTCCAGCACAACCAGCCGCCAGTCCACCATGGACAGAGGCAGTACACCGGCCATCATCATTGTCCCGTGATCGTCCCAACGCATGATGCTCACATCGCTTCCCGAGGAAAATGCAGGCAGTCCGGCCTTATCCAGAACCTTTCCGCCACGCCGCGAAGATGTCTGCAGCAGCAGTTCGGCATTCATGAGATAGGCATCACCGAATTTACCGGACCGCACGTTACCCACAAGAGAATCAAACACATCGGAATCGATTGTGGCCCGGAGCACCCAGGTACGGTCTGCTTCACGGCGCTTAACAGCGATAACGAAATGGGGAAAATTCCTGAATCCCATGAAGACATCACTTATATAGACGCCTTTTAACATGGTCTGATTGAACCATCTCTCTTCGCCGTAGTTGATATTTTTCAGATCATACGGACCGCAATAGGCCACATGATTGCCTTTGCTGTCGAACACGCCGAAATCTATGAATGATTTGGTTGTACTGTAGACGGCATCAAAAATACGGTTCAGATTCTTCTGATTAGAGAGTTCGGCGAACGTATTCGTATTGGCTATATTCTGAAGCTGTACGACCCGTTCTTCAAGAAACATGTCTATGGCGTCCGCCTTATTGAGAACGGTCATGCGCAGGTTGCCTGTGAACTTCTCCTCATAGGATTTGCGAAACTGATCATGAAGAACAAAGCCCAGAAGGAACAGCGGGATAAGCGAAAACAGCAGGGTGATGGAAGTCAGCTTCCATCTGAGTTGGTGGTACGATGACTTTTTCATTGTCCTGCTCCTGAAGAAGTAGCTGAAGAAGCATCAGCCCGGACCCCATCGGTCAGAAGAAGTTCTATGTCTTCCTCAAACCTGCTCCGATATCCGTCTGCAACGGCATCGCCGTCCATAACCATATCCAGCTGACGAGTGTGGATGAGCAGGTAGCCGGCCACCTTCAAACCGTTCTCGGCATCAGCGGCGGATATTCCTTCCATGCGGGCATAAAGCACGTCCCCGTTCACACTTGTAAGAAAACCGTGACAGGCCAGAATCTCGGCCACAAGCTGTACGCGAAGGGTACGGCGGCCTATATCGGCAGCACCGCCCTTGTACTGGAAAAGTACATAATTCATATCCGGGTCCCTGCCTGCGAAGCCTTCGACTGTGCTGTAATGGAAGCCCATGCGCGACTGCAGACTGCAATAGAATCTGCCTACTATAAAATAATTACGCTCACCCATGCTGTTGCGCATGCCGGGAACAAGGGCTGGGTTGCAGGTGGCCCCGAACAGGACGGACATGAATCCTCCGGCGGAAACATCCGGCGGGCCTTCCCAATCGAAAGCCATCATCCCGGTCCACAGTGCCTTCATGGCATTGGACCTTATATCCTCGATGCGGACATACTGATCATCTTCTGAAATCTCTGTTCCGCCGCCCAGGTCTATGAGCCAGTACTGCAATTGTGATCCGGAGACCACCTGACGGGCCGATTCCTTAAGCCCGACACTGCCGCTGAACATTTCCCTGACAGCCATTTCATGGCAGTAGCGGGTGATATCGTGCAGGGTGCAACATTCTTCAGGGATAAACAGAGGGCTTTTCGGGTCCGTAAGATTCAATGGAGTGATGTGGCTCAAGGCAGAGGACAGGACTCTGCATACAGCGCTGCCGTTCATCCCGGAACGGATTGAGCTTTCCACATCCGAAAGTCCGCTGTACACAACACCGATGTCGGCATTCACGGTAACCTCTCCGGCTTCCTTAAGGATATCAACTGATGATTTTGCACCGATGAGAGCCGGAACCCCGTACTCACGGGCGACATTGGCAAGGTGCCCAGTGCTGCTGCCGAACTCGGCTATGACAGCAGCAGCCCGCGGAAGCAGAGCCGCCAGTTCGGGTCTGGCGACTCTTGCAAGCAGTACTCCCCCTTCCGGGAAAGTGACCATGTCCTCGTCCGTGTCAACATAACGAACAATCCCTGAAGCCATACCCGGACTGGCAGGAACGCAGGAGTCCATGAGAATGTGCCTGGACTCCTCACGCTCCTGCCTCTTATTCCGGGTATGCCGCCTGGAGACACTTAAAGGACGACTTTGGAGGATATACAAAGTTCCGTCTTCGGCCAGGGCCCATTCAATGTCCTGCGGGGAGCCGAAATGTTTTTCCACGCGCATTGCCGTGCGCACCAGTTCAGAAAGCGTATCCGCAGTTATCGAAGGCTGGTCGGCCCGGCCGTCAGGCAGCATCCGGGACACGACTTCTCCGCTCATGGCAAGAAAATTACCCCATTCCTGAGCCGCGATATTTTCGCTCCTGATTTCAAGAGTGTCCCTATCCACAAGCCACAGGTCCGAACAGGTCGATCCGTCCACAACACTGCACGGAAGACCGGAAACAGATGAAACAACCATCATCCCTTCGACCGCACCGGACGGATCACAGGTATAGACAACCCCACCGGCAACGGCATCGACCATTTCCATGCAGCCTACGCACATGACCATCTCGTCATCGCGCAATCCGTGGTTGAGCCGATAGGTAACGGCTGCAGCCGTATACATGCTAGCCACCACATTCCGGTAGGCTTCCAGAACATCCGAGGGCGCTACTCCGAGTTCCGTACGAAACTGTCCGGCAAAGCCGGTACCCGCAGTGTCCTCCACAAGAGCACTGCTGCGTACCGCCAAAGAGATTCTACGCCCGGACTCAAGCCTTTCCACGGCACTGCGTATCGATTCCTCAAGTTCCAATGGAATCTGACAAAGGGAAATGGCTTCCCGGGCATTTCTTTCCAGAAGCTTGAGAGAGGCGTAGTTGTCCTCGCCGCAGATCTGGGAAATTCTTTTAAGTTCCTCGTCCATCCCGGATTCACGTAAAAAAAAGCGAAAAGCGGATGCGGTGATTGAAAAACCTGAGGGAACGTTTATTCCGAGAGAGTAAATCTCTCCGAGCATGGACATCTTGGACCCGGACTCATGCATCGAATCGATACTCAATTCCGAAATATCGAGCACAAATGATCCGTCAGATTCTATCTGCGGAGGAGAAAGTTCCTCATTCATTTTTCCCACGATCCGGTTGAAGGATTCCTTGAGCGCATCATGTTTTCCGGGAGCTATGCGACAAAGCCGCTCAATCATGTTACGCACGTCAGCAGAAATTCTGAGCGTACCGCCGCGGATGTAGGTCATGCCCACGGGACGCAACACCCTGGAGACTTCCGTCATTTCACCCATCAGCTTCAGAGCACTGTTATTGGCGGAAAGAAGCTGGCGGAAATTTTCGCACCGTTCCAGAAACCGTCTGGATACACTCTTATCCTTTCCGGCGGGCTTGCGTACAAATCTCGAAATGGCATCAATCAGATTTCGCATGACAACCTTCCCTGATTCAACCGACCCGGAACCTGGCGTCCCTGACGGCATCTACTATCTTGAAATAAAGCTCGTCCGCCCCTACCGGCTTAAGCATGTAGTCGAAAGCACCGCCCCCGATCACCTGCATCAGCGCCTCTGTATTGGCATGCCCAGTGAGGATAACCACGGGGATGTCCGCATTGATTTCCCTCAACCTCTTCAGGGTTTCAATCCCGGACATTTCGGGCATCATGATATCGAGCACAACCACATCGAAATCATCCTTTGCGATCATTTCCAGCGCTTCGCGACCACTCCCGGCCAGCGAGACATCGACATTACGCCTCACAAGTCGCCGTTCGCAGGCCTTGAGGAAATCACCTTCGTCATCCACTAAAAGCAACCTGATCTGTTTCATCGCAATTCTTCCTAAAATCTCCCTGCAGGCAGGCCGGGCCAGTCCTCCCGGCCTGCGCAGTGTGAGGGGGTAGAGTATGCCGGTGGTACATAAACTTTAGAGCGCATTCAGGATCCGGCTATCCGTGAATCGCCGAGACTACGGGGGCAAGGGTCCAGAAAAACATAAGCAGCAGGACGGCGGTAAGCAGCACAACCATAACGGCCTGCACCCTGCCGAGCGTTCCGGTTTTGTACAGCCCAACTGTCACAAGCACCGCCCGGACAGGTTCCATCAATATGGCCAGCCCCGGAATCCACGAAATCACCATCACGGCCCCGCTTGCGTATGCGTACACATTGAATACGCGGGAGTACGAAACCATGCTCACTGTCATCATCCGCATCAGGCAGAAGGAGAAGCATGCTCCAAGCGCGGGCATAATCAGGGCGTTGAGCATCATTATGAAGCCCATCTGCAAAGAGTTTTCAAAAAAGTAGGTCATGCTCACGGAGCAGTAAAAAAGCCCGGAAATCATAAGAAAGATGAGAGCTCTCCTGCTTCCGTTTTCCGCAGCGGCCTCACCGAAAAACGAAGCAGGTGAGCGCGCAATGGAAATCAGGGAATCCATGTATTCCCGCACTCCCATCCTCGGTGCCTGATAATTTGCAGTTTCCATCATAAGCTCCTAGTTCAGAAAGTCCGTGAGTCCTTCGACAATGCCCCACACCAGCATGGCGAAAGTCATCACAAAAAGAATCTTCCGCTCGGTCTTCTTGGAAAAATATGTTGTGCCGTTTTCAAATATGAATTTCTTTTCGTTGAGTTCGTCCTGTGTCATTCTCTTGTCCCCCCGGGGTGCGGCCGGCCGGTCAGGCCGGCCGCGGTCATGCAAAGCGGTTAGAAGGATGGCAATCCGCCGAACCCGATTCCGGTCCAGTAGACAGCCGTCAGCACGATGATAAGAATGTTGGCTATGAACCACATGGGAATTCCGACCCTGAGATAATCCTTGGGTTCCAGATAACCGGAAGCGTAGACAATCGCGTTGGGAGGGGTTCCGATGATGAGGCAGTATGCAAACGAAGAAGCAACTGCGGTGGCCATGGCCATGAAGGGCAGGAAGGTCGTGCCCGGATGTACGATGCTGGCCATATTCAGGGTGATGGGACCGACTGCGGCAGCGGCAGGTCCGTCAGCCATCAGGTTGGTCAGCACGGCGGTAAGTCCGTTTGAAGTCAGCATGAGCGGCAACCCTTCGCTCATACCGAGCGGTGCGAGCATATTGATGCAGGACTGTGCCAGCCAGTAGGCTGCGCCGGTCTGGTCAAGGGTACGCCCGAAAATGATGGCACCCGCGTACAGCCAGACAACACCCCAGTCGACCTTTTCCTGATAGTCACGCCAGTTGACAACACCTGCGAGCAGATAAGCAACTGCACCGGCAACTGCAATGACGCCTATGCCGAGCCTGATGGGATAGATGCCGATGTTATAGAAGGCCTTTTCTGTGAACCATCCGAAAACCATTACCAGGAAGATAACCATCGCCCAGATCTGGTGCTTGTTCCACTTGCCCATCTTGCTGATTTCACTTTCCAGATGGCGCATAGCCGGTGCCAGAGAAGTAATTCTCGGCTTGAAAAGCATGTTGGACACAATCCAGGTAAGGGGAATCATGACTATAACGAAGGGCATGCAGTACATAATCCACTGGGCGTAACCGATATCCATGCCGAACATGTCGGTGAGATACGTCATCATGATTACGTTTCGGGCACCGCCGGAAGGTGCGCCGGGGCCGCCGATGTTACAAGCCATGGCGATTGAAATCATGAGCATTTTAGCCAGTTCCTTGTCCTCGGGAATTTCATCAGTAAGGCTGTTCTGGTAGAGCAGCATACCGATGGGCAGGAACATCGCTGCAAGGGCGTGGTCGGAAATAAACGCCGCAAGAGGACTGATAACTATGAAGAATATCAAGGTGATCCAGCGGACGTTAGGCACGGCAAGCTTCTTGAACATTATCATGCACATGCGCTTATCAACACCGGTTTTTACAAACGCTGCGGCAAACATCAGAGAACCCATGATAAACCAGACCGCGTCATCCCAGTACAGTCCGGCCACCTGACTCCTTGTTACCACGCCGGTGAACACCAGAATCAAACCGATGCAGAAAGCGACGCCGGGAAGAGGCATACATTCAGTCATGAAGCAGAAGACCACGAACACAACCATTGCAATTGCGACCTTGATTTTCCAGGCCCCTTCATCCGCCTTCTTCTTGTCCTTATTGGTCAGGTCGGAATAGGACAGCTTCTGGCTGCGCAACTCGTACGCACTCTTCATTATCTTAAGAAATTCTTCATCCGGCACACTTTTCTCAATATACCCCTTAGCCTTGGCAAGGTTTGCGGAGTCCACCGGGATCTTATACTTCTTGGCCCACTTTTCATTACGAGCCATGAACCTTTTCTTGGTCAGTGCGCCCATACGCATGTTCTGTTCCATCATGCGCGCGGTAAGAACCTGCCACTGCTCCACATCCGCACTGCCTGCTCCGAAAAGTTGCTGGCTGATGTAATTGGTGACAACCTTGGGCCCTACAGAATACTGCATACCGACCTTTTTCATGCCCTCCGAAGTAGGAAGAATGAGGATTATCGCGAACAAAATCACTGGAATAATAAGCATCTTCCAGTTGACGTACTTATCGTATCCGGTTGCTTTTTTCTTTGAATTGGACATAATATACCTCTGTGTTTCAAATCTGCTGTAACTATCTGGACGAAATAATTCGTGTTATTTCGTAAAAGAGTTCCTGCTCCCTGACGATTCCGATGTCCTTGCCTTTTTCCTGGACAATGATGCGTCTCTTTCCGTTTGCGGTCAGGGCATTGGCCGCTTCCATGAGATTTGCATCGAATTCGATGGTCAGGAACTCTCCAGACAGCAGAGAGCGCACGGACCGGTCTGCAAGCCTGGCTACCTGAGAGGTAAACTGTCCTTCCCAGAACATTACGGAATACTGAAGACTGTCCGCAGTGGAAGGCTTGGGCGCCGACAGGTAATCAGGCAGAACCGCAGTGATGAGGTCTCTGGGGCTCAGTATCCCGGCAGTTGATCCGTCCGAGTTTCTCGCAATCACGGACCGGTGTCCGGATTCCATTATTCTGTTTGTGGCAACAAGCCCCTGCATTGATTTCTGAAGGGCTGCAATGGCTTCGCGCACAGTGCTGTCTGCTGAAATCTCGGTGTATTCCGCGAGAGGAATCATTATATCCCTGACCAGCTTCTCAGGCTGCGGCTTCTTTGAAGCACTATGGTAGGCATCATTGATTTTTGCGGTAAGAATATCGATGTCACAGGGCTTGGCAAGATAGTCGAATGCACCTGTGCGGTAGGCTTTCTTCGCCCCGGTCACGTCGCCATGGCCGGTCAGCATGATAACCGGAGTATCCGGTGCCACCTGTTTGATCCTTTCCAGAGTTTCATGTCCGTCAATCCCGCCCATTCTGACATCAAGGATAATGACATCAGGAGATTCCGAGATCTTTTCAAGGGCTTCCTCCCCACTGGATGCCAGGATCGTTTCGAATCCTTTGCGGGAAAGAATCTTTGACGTTGTTTCACGAAAGCGCTCCTCATCGTCAACCATGAGGACTTTGATAATACTCATTATTAACCTCCTTAAATTACCACTTTTATCCCGGCGGACCCTGCTCAGGCTCCCTGCCGGGCAGAAATGATCCGCTGCTTCTGTCGCTGTATCTTGGCCGATGCTTCCTCCACATTTTCAAGCAGTTCTTTCATGCTTACCGGTTTGATGAGGAAATCGAATGCCCCCAGTTTCAAGCCCTCAACCGCAACCTCCATGGACGCATGGCCGGTAAGAATGATAACCTCCACAAACGGGAACTTCTGCTTGATCTGCTGCAGAGTCTCAATGCCGTCCATGCCCGGCATCTTTATATCCAGGAAGACAACGTGGACCTCCTCGCGATCCAGAAGGTCGAGAGCGTCCTTCCCGGAAGTTGCGGTAAAAACGTCAAATCCCAACTTCTCGAAGAGCTTCTTCGTGGTGCTGAGCAGGCGTTCCTCGTCGTCTACAAGCATAATTCTCGTGTTACTCATTTGGAGTTCATCCTTATAAAATTGATTGCGGTTGCACGGGCAGATCAATGAAAACACCCGTACTATGCACTCAGTGTGCCAACATTCAACACACTGTTTTTAATGGATAAAATCAAGCAACAATCTAGCAAAAACGATTCTGCGAAAAAACCAGATTCAGCTTGAGCGGTCCGTCTCAGCCTGAACTGAATACTTGAATAGAGTCCGAAAAAATGGCACCGGAAATGCAGATACATGCGGGAACGCGAAAAGAGGAGAAATCATGCTGAATTACGAATCCATATACTTTGACCGCAACGACTACAGGCTGGTTGAACTGTTCAACGACATCATATCCCGCAAGGAAGATCAGACCCGTTTCAGGAACCTGCTGAGCCCGTACCTTAAACCTCACGGAATAAAGGAGCTTGCTGCGCCCTACGGAATCAGGGTCGCCTATGCCGCATTCAACCTGCTTGAATCATTGAAATCGGAAGGAGTTGACGATCGCCTCAAGGCCCTTACGGCATTGCGGAATGAAGTACTGGCATCTTCAAAGACAAGCATGCGGAACAACAGGGCAAGGGTGCTCATACAGATTGCAAAGGAAATAATCCGGGCAAGGGGAGATGAACAGAAGCAATTACGTCTGGCCCATAATTTTCGGTCCACATCTTTCGGGAAAAGCAGCTTCATCAGAGAGCAGTTGAAGAAATACCACCTGCTGGAAATGCCTGAGGAATGGAACCAGCTTACCTTTGACGACAGAGTTCACGATGCAAACAGTAAAGGACGCAAATCCGCATCGCACCTGATAATGGACGCATGGATAAAAGGTATCCGCAGCCTACGCGTGGTCTATTATGATTTCGTAACCCCGGAAATAGCCACAGAACTGTACTCCGCTGCCGCCATTCTCGGAATTGACGTTGAATTCGGAATTGAATTCAGGGCGGTTATGTACGGACGCTACGTAAAGTTGATCTGGAACCCCAAAAATATTCTGGACCAGAAGGATCTTGACGATTTTTTCAGCAGGGAAAAAGTCATTGAAATAATGGCAAACGGCAGGAAGGCCCAGGAATTCAGAGCAAAGTACATACGCAAGGTGGCGGACAGATTCAATCAGGTCCATCGCAAGTCAATTGAAAAAGAGATCGGCGTGCAACTGCCCGAAATATCGTACGAGGAAATGCTTACCAGTATAAAATCACGCACTCCCGCTCTCACCCACCTCGGGAAATACATCCATGAAACAGCCATGCCCTATTTCGAAAGACATGCGCAGGAACTGGCGGACAGGTATCACCGTGCGGATTCCGATGAAAAACGCAGGATCGAAAAACAATTCGATTCCATAAATCTACTTGATCCGGACACCATTACGGCCAGATATCTATCCCCGGAAGCAAACCCGGAACTCGAAAACCCCGATGTTCCGGCATATTCCAAAGACAGGCCGGAATTCCTCAATCCCGCTCCGGCACAGTTGGCCGAAATATTAAACGAGGCATACCCGTCCAGCGCGATAACCATGATTCTTGAAGACATAGAGATCGAAGACGCAGTCGAACTGGTCTATGACGGACAAGGACTCATCACTCACTTCGAACTCATTAACCTGAAAAACATAAGTGAAAACAGCCTGCTGAGCCGAGAAGCATTTAACGAGTTTCAGGATGCGCTCAATTCCGGCAACGTAATTGTCCTGAAAAGAATAATAAGGGATTGTGTTGAACGAGTATCCGCATCAGGTGGAGAAGACCGATCAAGGGTGGAAAAACTCCTGAACATTCAAAAGGATATTGACGAGCTGAAAAACGCCTATAAGCACAGAAAGATAAAAACAAGAATAGGCAGCGGCTCTACCGGAGGATCGCTTAGGGCAATAGGTATGGGTTTCGCCGTTGCCGAAACACTCCCGTTGAAAGCACAGCAGGAAATTGTAAACGTGCCGGACAGAAAATGCTTGCCTATTTCAGCCAATATTGCGCAACGGCTGGAGTACACCGCGCAATCAAAACGCTCAGAACCGGCCTGTTCAGCCCCCTCCAGGATTGGAGATATTCCCTTCAGAATAAAATCATTACCGCTCTTGCGCGATATTTTTCTAAACAGCAAAAAAAAGTGGAAAATCATAAGCTACTCAATCGATTCCGGATGCTGCGGAAACATCAGTCCTCTGGGAGGCATATCGCAACATTCCGGTAATGGTTTCCAGCTTGAAAAGGCCGGAAGCTCAAGTGGAACAAAGCCTGACTACATGTACGTCAACAGCACCATAAAAAACATAATCAAGATTATTATCGGATTCATTCCGGCCTTTCTGACCTTCTATCTTACCAAAGACTGGTGGGTTCTGGCCTCGTTCGGCGGCCTGATCTGGTTTTCAATTACCGGCGTGCGTAACATTATCCAGTCAGTACTTGGCGGTGGCGGGCTCAAAAGGTCCCCATACCTGGCCTGGAATGATTTTGTTAACTGGAACCGCATCTCTGATTCGCTACTATATACCGGTTTTTCCGTCCCCCTGCTCGACTGGCTCTGTAAGTCCGTTGTTCTGGACAGAATGTTCGGAATCAATGCCACAACAGACCCGACTCTGCTTTACACCATAATGGCACTTACAAACGGCATCTACATATCAAGCCATAACCTCTGGCGGGAACTGCCCAAGGCGGCGGCAGCCGGAAACCTCTTCCGGAGCGTGATTTCCATCCCCATAGCAATCGCCTTCAGCGGAACAGTCGGACTTTTGCTGCGTATTTTAGGAGTAACGGGGATAGACGGCATTATACAGCAATGGGCGGCGGTCATATCAAAACTGGCCTCGGACTGTGCTGCCGGTTTTCTGGAAGGACTGGCCGACCGCAGAGAAAACATTAGGGCAAGATCTTGGGATTATGATGAAAAAGTACGGCAGGTTCTGGACTTTTTCTCTGAAATGGAAATACGGCACCCCAACGCAGACCTTCTGCATCTTATGAATCATCCGGAAGAGTTCATCCAGCGATGCCGGACAAAAAACTGCAGCGATGCCTCAATCCTGATGGCCAATGCGCTCGACCTTCTATACCTGAGAATGTTCCAGCCGAGGTCCGAAGAGGCACTGCAACAGGCAATTACCCGCATGTCTCCCGATGAGAAAATCATATTCAAGTTTTCGCAGCAGATTCTCCGGGAAATGAAATCGGTATCACACATCATAGTGGACGGACTCGTGGGCAACAACTTTTCCCGCCCGTTGTCCTTCTACCTGCGCCGACACGAAGACTATCTAAAGGAACTTGACCGGCTGATTCCGGCAGGGAAAACCATGTAGACCTTTTGAAGGAGCTGATCACACACGCTGTTTTGAAACGGTGTATCCGAAAATATAAAAATCCACCTTCAGGTCCGAAATTACCGCTGAAGGTGGATTCCTTTTTGATGGCAACGGTCAATTGATTCAACCGCCGAAAGAGATGGAGCTATCCCTGTCTATCAGCCTTGGGCAGTTTTCCGTTCGCCTTAGGCAGAACAATGGTAAACTGTGTACCTTTCCTGCGTACACTGTCGACTCTGAGTGATCCGCCAAGCGAATCGATAACCGAATGACACACGGAAAGTCCCAGTCCGGTTCCCTGCCTGTCCTTTTTGGTGGTGTAGAAAGGCAGAAAAATCCTGTCCAGATCTTCGCTGCGGATGCCGATTCCGTTATCGGAAACCCGGATCACGGCATCACCGTTTGAGTCAACTCCGGATGAAACGACTATGGAACCGCCCTCAGAACCGTGCAGTTCCTCAACGGCATGAATGCCGTTATTCAGCAGATTGACCATAACCTGCTGCAGAAGGCCCGGATCGGCAAATACGCAGGGAGTGCCGCGATCAATTCTGAAATCAAGATCGATACCGCTGAGTTTCGCCTTTTTTTCCACCAGTCCGGCAACTTCCGGCAGATAGGTAGCCAGATCAACCTGCTTAAGCTCAGGCTTGTTCTGGCGCCCGAAATTCAGAATCTCTCTGGTAATTCCTGCACAACGATCAATCTGTATCTTCAGCTGCCGGTTGATTTCAGCAATCTCATCGCTGTTGTCACTTTTCCCGAACTTGGCCGTTTCTTCTTCCAGAAGAATATCAAGCAATGCCAGGTCGCTTTTCATTATCTGCAGGGGATTGTTAATCTCGTGAGCAAAACCGGCGGACATCTGCCCCAGTTCAGCAAGCCGCGCAGCGCGTAGGAACTGCGTTTCCAAATCGCAGACGGTATCAGCCTGCCTGGTCAGCATATCGTAAACCCTGTTGCTGGCCAGAAAAGCAAGGGCTACAAGAACAGATCCTCCGCAAAGCAGAATGGCGATTATCAGGTATACGGCATTGCTGCCGCCGCGAAAGGCATCCGCTCTTTTCTGCCGGACAATCAGCCGCCACTTTCCGGCATTGAGAGACGCAGAGGCGAATATGTACGGTTCGCCGTTTTCAAGCGCACTGAAAGTCATTTCCCGTCCGTCCTGAGCCGGGTAGACGGATTCATCACGGTCGAAAATATCACCACCGGTCCTGCGGTTTGTCTGGAACCGGTTTTCGGAATTTATGATGTATGCTTCGCCGGTATCCCCGATATTCACATTTTCTATCAGCGCACGCAGCGCCTCGGGACGAAGGGTTGCACGCAGCACCCACGGCTGGTTATCGACAAGCTTGCACACGGAAATGTTCAGGTGCGGAACTCCCCTTTTGCCCAGATAAAAATCGCTTACATTATAACCGTTTTTCAATGTACTCCGGTACCACGGGGAGGATGAATAGTTCTTATCCTCAAGCGGGAAATCGCCGACATAAGCGACCTGCACCCCTTCCGGCGAGATCAGCCCTACATCCGAATAGGTCTCCATTCTGGAACTCCTGACAAGCGCCAGAATCCTGCGGTCCTTGGAAACATCGGCAATGCTGGTACCAACCAGGTCCATAGCCTCACTCAAATCCGACCTGCGTTCTCTCAGAAAAGATGTGATCATGTCTCCGTGGTCCACTGCGGCCTGTTTGATGGCCGAAAAGGCCAGCCGCTCAGTAGATTGCACATATGAATAATAGCCGATTGTAGCGGCCACTATCAGCGGAATTGCCGGAACCACAATCATGGACAATAAAAGAACCCTTCTTATTCCATGGTATCTGCGTTTTCTTTCCACAACTTTCCCTTGCCTGTTTATTGCCAAATAAAATATTTTAATTTCAAGCTATTACCTGACATATTAACGAAAAACATTCCTTGCGCCACGACTCCAGGCAAAACAAAGCAAATGCCATACCGATTTCTCTTGACAAACCTTCCAGCCGAACTCTAACGATAATAACAGTAAAGCTGAACAAGGAAGAGAGAGGTATCCATGTCCGAACATTCTGCAACTTCCAATTCAAATTCACGAAGATCCTTTCCTGTTTTCAACCTGTGGAACAGCACGGGACTGCGTGGCAGACTTCTTATCTCTCTCCTGCCGACAATTCTCATAATTATTCTGGTAGTCGGAACAGCTTCGTACAAGGTCTCCAAAAACTATATCCGGATTGCGCTTGGCAGGACCGTATCCATGCAGAATCTGGCCATGGTCCATGACATCGAACTCTTTATGAAAAATTGCGCAACGGACCTGCGATTTTTCGCCAGAGAAACGCCGGATAAAAAAAATCTGGAACAACTTTTTCAGGACCGGCTTGATGCTGGCGGAACGCCATATCTAGAACTGGCTTATCTTCCGGCCGCATCAGGGTCACCGCTTATTTTTCTTGTCAAAAAGGGCCGGGTTGTCTGTCTGGACGATGAATCCATCCGCAAAATTCAGCCGGCACCGCTGCTTGAGCTTGATAAGATGTCCACCCTGAAGACCGGAGAGGTACAGCCTTCATACATAAGGGAAATCACATACCCGCAACTTGACGATAATGCTCCGAACCTATTGAAAAAGATCAAGGTGATCCGGTTTTACATAAGGACAGTGGACAGCAAAGGAGCTCCTTCCGGGATCATGATGCTGTCCATCAAGGCGGAGAAACTCAGAAATTACCTTTCCATTTACGATTCCAAGGATTCCCCGCTCTGGTCTTTTCCACGGAGTAACGAACTGCGGTTCAGTTATTTCGTTGACCCCAACGGCTGGATATTGTTCCAGTCCACCCCCAAAAGTGAAGAATCTCCGGAACTGACCACATTTCTGGCCAGACAGGGATTTCAGGGCACACTTGGCAAGGCAGACCACGACATAGCCTTCCGCCCGAGTGAAATTCACGCCGATTACTGGGAAAAAATCGATAAAATCAAAAAAGGCGAGAAGGGGCTGGAATTTCTGTACCATAATGCTGACAGCAAATCCTCATCCATTCCGACTCTGGCCTATGCTCCGGTAATGTTTAAAAGCCGGGCGGACACCCCCGGCACGCTGTACGGCGGTATAATTTATACTGACAGAAGCGTCCTTCCCAAAATTGCCGGATACGATTTTCTGAACATAATGCTGGTAGTCTCCGGCATCGCACTTGCGGCCACCGTTCTCGTAGTACTTTTTTTCGGCCGTGCTCTCACCAGACCGATCAGAGAATTCGCCGCTGTTGTAGGCAGGCAGACCTCTCTTGACCAGTTGAAGGAAATCGATCTGCCGTATCGTGATTACGATCTTCAGGTCCTGCAAAAAGCTCTGAACAGAATAATCAGGCATGTGAACAGCCAGGTTGTGCAGATTCAAGCCAAGGACAAAGCCCTGGTGGCTATCAACAGCCAGGAACGGGCCGACCTGAGCAGGGAAACCAGAGCGCTGGAACAGCTTGAAGATGCGATTATTCCGGAGATTATCGGTTTCGGAAAGCAGATAGAAGAGCTCAAAACGGAGATCCTCAAAGCGGCAGGTGTAGACGTAGACGTACTGATTTACGGCGAAACAGGGACAGGCAAACAGCTCGTGGCTGAAGCAGTACACAACAGCAGCGAGCGCCGTGAAAAACCCTTCATTTCCATAAACTGCGGGGCACTGGACGAAAACCTGCTGCTGGATGCACTCTTCGGCCATGTGAAAGGGGCTTTTTCGGATGCCAGAACGGACCGCAAAGGAGCTTTCATAGAAGCGGACGGAGGCACACTGTTTCTGGATGAGATTCAATCCGCCTCTCTCAAGGTTCAGCAGTCACTGCTGCGGGCCATTGCTTCACGCAGGATCAAACCGCTTGGAAGCGACAGCGAGACTCCATTCAATATAAGAATCATAGTGGCCACAAACGCGGACCTTCCGACCCTGATCAAGGAAAAACAGTTCCGCGAGGACCTGTATTATCGCTTGAAAGTAGTCATGATTGAAACTCCGGCCCTGCGGGATCACCCGGACAGCATTCCCCTGCTGAGCCTCTACTACATGAAGCAGGCCGAGAACCTTACCGGCAAGTCCGGCATGGAACTCAGCAGAGGCGCTGTGGCCAAACTAAACTCATACAACTGGCCCGGAAACGTCAGGGAACTTGTAAACAGCATAACCAGAGCAGTGGTCATGGCCAATGGAAAGGTTATTCAGGCAGATGAAATACGGCTTGAAGCCGACAGTGCTGCACCATTGCAGCAACTGGACATAGCTGAACAACCGGAATCTGAAGTTGAACCGAACGGACAGAAGAGTGAAGCTGAAAAAATTGAAGACATCGGTGAAACAGGTGAACCGGCTGCACCAGCAGAAGAACTTAATGACCGCCAAAAGAAAGCCTGGGCAATCATCCGCAGCAGAGAAACCGTCACCAGAACCGAATACCAGAAAATTGTCGGTGGAAAGCTTCCTTCCAGAACAGCCATATATGACCTGCAGGCTCTCGTAAAAGCTGGAAAACTCTGCAAGAAGGGCCGCGGCCCCTCCACACGCTACGAAGTTGTATCATGAGATACGCATGACTCTGTTCAAAGTTTTTATAAATAATCCGGCTCATAAATCTCCTGCAAGAACATGCTTATACTGCATGATATCCGACCCAGCCCTCCTACTGCAATCAGAATATTCTGCGGCTCATTCACGCCTTCGTACTTGATCAAGCAATCAATATATTCTATTTTTTGCTTGATATTGCGAAATATTCGAACACAAAACTCTACGCATAAACCACTGTAAAAACATATTTTAATTCCCTGAAATTACATTCACTCCTGAATGGCACATGCTATGCAGACAAGCTGAGCATAACTTTTAATTTAATTTCTATTATCAGGAGGAAGGATAATGAAACTAAAGATTGCCGCACATGGCCGCTCATGCGATCTGGCACTGCACCCCGTCTCGGAAAAAACCGCCAAGAAAATCGAAGAGTGCGGCTCAAAGGTATACTCCATGAAGATGATGAACTGGTGGCGTAAGGGAAAGACGACCACCTGGGGCATGAAAATAGATTCTGACTGCGCGCTGCAGGTTACACTGGATGATAAACCGGTAAAATTCGATTTCAGCAGCATCACTAAATCACCGGTCAAAATCAGGCGCCGCCTTTTTCTGGAAAGCAACGCCAAATATCTTGCAGTCCTCGGTTTTGATAATGAAATCTGCAGATTCACCTGGGAATGGGATAACATCAAGGAATTCGATCCGCAGAAGTTCGACTTCATGGTCCATCAGTGGGACCGCATAATGGGCGAAGACAATTATTTCATTCTTGATGACGCGAGATATGAGGGAAAATTCGCCGACAGAAACGACTGGTGTGAGGCCCAGGGTTTTACTCTGGTTCCCCCCAAAGTCATAGACCTCTCAAAAGTCCGCCAGGAATTCATGCAGAACGGAGAACTGGAACACCAGGGTAATCCGTTTCCGACTTTAACCGAGGAAACCATGAGAGCATAACAACCTGTTCCGCCACAGGAAAAAGACTCTCCCCTCCACCCTTAGAAGCCCTCCGGATTAATCCCGGAGGGCTTCCTTGATTTTTCTGCAAGTTCCCCATACCCTGCCCCGGACGCAATTCAGGGGAAAGCATTTCCACTCCGTAACCTTGTGAAGCCTCCCCTGATAAGCTATTGTTGGAAATGCAATTGTCGGACCGCCGTACTTATCCGCAAAGCAATTCACGTAAAATTAAATCTATACTCAGAATATCCCGGAGAAATTAATGATCGTACCCAGATCAAAAACGTTTGTTCTTATATGCCTACTGGTCCTTTCGGCCATGCTGCAGGCAGGAAATTGCTGCGCAGCAGCAGAAAAATCGACTGAAGCGGATAAAAATAAGGCCGAAATCCAATCTACAGCGCCGGCACAGGCTGAAACGCTTGTAAACCTTCTGCGTTACAAATCTGAACTTGATACTCAAATCAGAATTGCAAGAAACAAACTGAAAAGCTCCTCTCATCTCGTGGACAAGGAAACCCTTGAGGAAGAAATAAAGGAGATGCAGGCGCAACTGACACACGTTGAGCACAACTTCGTCAAGGTAGCCACAGGGCTTGATATTTCTGTATTCAACGAAGAGGAGCAGCATGATTTCGTATGGCAGGAGGAAATTGAGACCCTCGTAAGGCCGCTGCTTCAGGAACTGAAGGAAATGACCAAGCGGCCGAGATTGATAGAAAGACTGAAAAGCCGCGTTGCATATTTTGAAAGCAAGCTTCCCAGAGCTGATGAAGCTGTCACCAACATAGACACCCTGATAGAGACTTCTGATTCTCCTATCCTCAAGGCTGAACTGCAGAAACTGCGGGAAAATTTCGTCAAGAGAAGGGCTGATATAAGCAACCAGCGTGATGTTGCAAGGTTCGAGCTAAATGAGCTGATGAAAGACGACCAGTCTTTTTTTGAATCAACCAAAAAAATCATGGCCGTTTTTTTCAAAAGCCGCGGCAAGAACATCCTTATCGCGATGCTGGCGTTCGCAGGTGTATTTCTGCTGTTCCGGCTGATTGACCGGGGGATTAAAAAACTGCATCCGTCTTTCATGACCAGAGAGCGTCCCTTCTATATCAGGCTGATAGAAGTGCTCCTGCTGTTTTTAACGGTCATCGCGGCAACGTCGGCATCCCTGTTCACCCTCTATATTTCCGGGGACTGGTTCCTGCTCAGCATCGCCATAATTTTTATCATCGGAGCACTCTGGACAGCCCGTGAAGGTTTCACCCGCTATTACGAGCAGGTCAAACTGATTCTGAATCTGGGCTCCGCCCGTGAAGGTGAAAGAATCACCTACAACGGAGTTCCCTGGATGGTGGAAAGCCTGCAACTGTTCTGCAAAATAAAGAACCCGGCCCTCAGCCCAAGCAGAATAAGACTGCCCATTGCGGAACTCGCCGAAGTAAACTCCCGCCCGCTCGGCAATAATGAGCCGTGGTTTCCGTGCAATGCCGGGGACTGGGTCATCCTTGCAGACGGTGTTCGCGGAAAGGTTATCAGCCAGTCACCGGATACCGTGGAACTCATTCAGCGCGGAGGGGCCTACGTCACCTATCAGACCACAGACTTTCTGGGGTTGACCCCGAAAAACCTTTCCCGCAATTTCAGACTGAAATCAGTTTTCGGCGTGGACTATGCCCTTCAGGAAAATTCGACAGCTGCAATACCGGCACAGGCCAAAGAATTCATATCCGGCAGGCTGGTAGAAGAAGGCTACGGAAAGCATCTGCTCAACCTGAATGTAGAATTCGAATCCGCAGCAGCCTCTTCTCTCAACATGGTAATTATCGCGGATTTCAGCGGCGAGGTGGCGGAACTCTACGGCAGGCTGGAAAGAGCACTGCAACGCTACAGCGTGGAAGCATGCACAAAATACGGCTGGAACATACCCTTCAACCAGCTTGTGGTTCACCGGGCCGAATAGTCCGGCGATTTCACTATAAAACAAAACGGCCCGCGAACCTGTTTCTCGGGCCGTTAAACATTTTATTATACGGCGTCACACTACAAAAAATCAGCGTTATACGTATTCAGCATAATCGGTCACGAGAAGGTGGACCGGAGGTTCATCTTCCTCCACTTCCGGGAAGCGGGGCATGGGATCGTAAAAACGGTTGTCAGTGTTATCGTCGTTAACAGCGCTTACCTCCCCTACCATCACATCACCGGTTCCTTCACGGGCATAAAAACAGTGATACATACCGGGTTCCAGACAGACGCTCTCGCCCGGTTCAAGTTCAACCTCTCCTCCGGGCTCAACGGAACGGATAAATCCGTCTACACTGACATCAAGAGGCTTGCCTGAAAACTGCTCACTGTCATCGGAACCGTAAAGTTTGATGACCAGATTTCCACCTGCTCTGTTTATTATATCCTCGCGCTTTGACCAGTGAAAATGCATGGGGCAGAGCTGGCCTTCCCTGAGAATCATTATTTTTTCCGCATATGGCTTAGGATCACCTGTCTTCAGGTTGCCGTTGCGCAGGGTAAAGAGGATAAGCCCGAGACTGGCAAAATCACCTTTACCGTAATCGGTAAGGTCCCATCCGAGCAGATTGCGAACTACCTCACTGTCCCCTTTGCCCTTCCAGTCATCCGGCCCCCAGAAAGCCCACTTGGGTAGATTGAATCCATGGCGTGCGTAAAATTCCTTCGCCTCGATGATAAGCGCGTTTATCTCACTTCTCTTCATATCTTTGCTCCATAAATGCGATCCTGACGGATCAGTCTGAACTCGTCCGGAACTTCCGGCATTGCTCCCCGGCATGTACAGACATAAGCGGCAAGCCTTCCGGCATGCTCACATATTTCATTCAACCCCAGCCCCAAAAGAGTCCCGATAACAACCGATGCGGTAAAGGCATCACCGGCCCCGACTGTGTCTTCAATCTTTTCGACCTTTGTTCCGAGGCTGTCCACAACTTCAGCGTCAGTTATGAGCAGGCTTCCCCTGCTGCCTCTTGTAAGAACCGAAAGCCGAAGATTGAACTGGTCATGCAGAGCCTTGAGCATTTCCTCCTCCCCGCCCTCAAGGGCAAACATGGAGGAGACTATTTCCAGTTCTTCGTCATTGAGTTTCAGGATATCCGCGCGACTCAGGGAGGACCTTATAATTTCCGGGTTGTAAAAATCCTGGCGCAGATTCATGTCGTAAACCTTGAGGGCCTGAGGGCTCGCATCCAGAAAAGCCTGAATAGCATTGCGCGATTTCTCGCAACGCTGTGCCAGAGTTCCGAAACATACGGCGTCCACCAGCGGCGCAAGGCTGAGTGCCATGGCGTTAAGGGTCAGATAGTCCCAGGCGATATCATCGGGAAACAGGTAGCTGGCTACCCCCTGTCCGTCGACATCGGCTTTCACGTATCCGGTCGGATGCTCTTCATCAACGCTTACAGCCTCGGTATTGAGCCCCCGATTCCGCAATTCCAGCAGCGCCCGTCTTCCACGTTCATCAGAACCTACCGTGGAAACCGCTATGGAATCGGCTCCGAGCGCTCCGGCATGGTAAGCGAAATTAACCGGGGCACCGCCGAGCTCCTCGGAACTCCCAAACACATCCCAGAGAATCTCGCCAAGTCCGGCAACAAGATAATCAGCCATTTCCTCTCCTGCAAAACCTGATGTACTGCACGCACATCGAGTAAAATGTATCCGGCCCGGAAAAAAGGACCGGAATCAGGAATCTGTTTTGACAAACTACAAGCAAAATGGCGAGAACTTTATAACCGGAGGTTAAATAAAACGGATACCGCCCCTCCTACTGCCCGACTGTGAGCCTCTTGATGCCGTCCTGATCGGAAAACTGTTCCACGGGCATAAATCCGCCACGCTCAACCAGAGCTTCCGTCTTGGAATAAACAAACAACCTTACCGGAGATTTGAATTTCTCGGAAAGCTTATCCTCTATTCGTTCCACTTCCTTTGAGGTTACAAGTTTTTCTCCGGTCACGTCCGCAAGGACTTTCCAACCGGATTTTTCCAACTGGGCCTCAACATAAATTGGAAAGACGTTGCGGATATTTCCTAGTAACTCAGTCACGTCAGCTTCAATAAGATTCGCATTTTTAGAATAAACCCCGGTGTATCCTGTGCCGAACAGATTTCGGCCGTTACGGGTGATATCGCTACACTTGTAGTACCTTACTATGAGGCCGAGGTCCTTAACCTCTGTCTTCCTTCGGATCAGATCCTCAAGCTTCCGCACGGTATCAGGATGCGGCCTTTCCGGGCCGCTTATTTCAACAATAAGACCGGGACCGCTTTTCAGTTCCATATAATTCACCCCGACCAGAGTATACCATGGATATTCAGAAATGAGTGTTCGCAGTATGATCTCCGCCTGCGCAAGTACTACAGCGCTCCTGTCCTTTTTAATCTTTGTCCTTTTTGCATGGGCGTCAATTGCCGCTTTTATGTTTGAATCAGCCATGGAAGATATGCTTTGTGTTATGCCCGTGCGCACAATGATTCTAACCGGCATTTTAAGCTCACCGGAAGACATCTTCTCCATTTTTTCAACATCCGAAGCCTTCATGGACCGCGGCCCGCGCAAGGCGATAAAGCCTTCCACCACACCGTCATTGGTCTCGTGAGTGACTGTTTTTATCACCGTATTAGGCATGGACGCGATGGCAACGTTGGCAGCAGTTCGCAGGCTTTTGTCTATTCTGCGGGAAACGGAAACCTCCACCAGAGCCTGAGTGAGAAACCCGGCAACGAGAATAAGCCCCAGAGTGGTTATGGAAAAATGCTTTATCAGACGGGGAAGAGGCTGGTCCTCGGAAACGGGGATGAATCCGGTTATACAGAAAAGGGCGCTCGCCACGGTCAATATGACCAGAAAGTTGGCGAAAAACAGCAGAAATGCTCCCCATCCATCGGAATACTGACCAAGCGCCAGACATAAACCGCTGGCGCTCAAAGGCGGTACAAGCGATGTGGCAATAGCTATTCCAGGCATTACCGGGCTGACTTTTTCGTCTATAAGCGCCACCGCTCCGGCAATTCCCGCAAAAGCCGCAACCCCCATGTCCAGCAGGTTTGGAGTGGTCCTGGCGACTATTTCATGGGTGACATCAAAAAAGACAGGCAGTATTCCTATGACATATCCGCCGCCGATACCAAGCAGAATACCTGCCACCAGCGAAAACATGGAGGACCTGATCAGCGGAAGTTCCCCGCGGACAAGTCCAAGAGAAAGTCCGAAAATAGGTGTCATCAGCGGGGAGACAAGCATTGCGCCGATAACGACCGCAGGACTGTCGGCCATGAGTCCGAAAGCGGCAATAAAAACCGCAACGCTCATCAGCAGATAATACATGCCGTGGGGAGCGGAGTTGCGGGAAATATCAGTAATCAGGAACTCACGGCGCATGTCTGTAACAAACAGGAGCGGAGTCCGTGCCCTTTCACGAGGCTTTCGTCTGAAAATAAAGGCCATCTGAACCTCCGGTCTGTTATTGATCAACGCATATATTTGTATTTATGGATCGTATACTAATCATATTCAATGCCCTGCGGCAATATAATCAAGGAAGTTTCATTCAGACGCACCCTAAGCCATTAAAAAGACAAGATTCATTATACCGGTCCTTATTTCTCCTTGACTTCGCCGGCGAAATATAAAGGATATGGAACGACCAGCTATTTTCTAAAATCAGGGGATACTTTTATGGCACATTGTAAAAAAGAGATGCCGGAACTTAGTGAATACGAAAAAAGAATAGAAGACTGTCTACCGGCGGAAAACGACCCCGGACGCAAGCAAGTGCTGAAGGCCCTCTCTTTCGGATACGAACTGCACCGCGAACAAAAAAGGCGCTCAGGTGAACCGTACATTGAGCACCCTGTTGCGGTACTGCGGATACTTGCCGATGAATTCAATGTACATGTTCCTGATATTCTTACAGCATCCCTGCTTCATGACGTTGTTGAAGATGTGGACGGAATCACTCTGGGTATCATCCGGCGCGAATTCGGCGAAACAGTTGCAGAACTGGTGGACGGGTGCACAAAACTGAGCAGTTCGAAGATAGAAAAGAAGCAGTTGAAAAACCTGACCCATGACAAAATTTTTCTAAAATCCGGACACAACATAGGTGTGCTGACCATCAAGCTGGCCGACAGACTGCACAACCTGCGCACACTGCACCACCTTCCCCCGGCAAAACGCCAGCGCATAGCCAGAGAAACAATCGACGTGTACGCTCCCCTGACCACGGCCCTGAATATGTTTCCCCTGAAACGCCAGATGTATGAGCTTTCGCTAATTCATTTTTACAGCAGGAAAAGCAAAAAGATACTCAAGTTCATAAGGGATGTAGGCAACTCGAAAGAGGCCCTGGGGCTGCTGGATGAAATAAAACAGAGGGTACAGGCAGAAATTCCCGGCGGAGACGTTCGCTTCCGGCCCAAAGGACTTTCAAATTATTATGACCCGATCACCGAAAGGCTGGACCTGAGCAATTCCCGCGACGTTGCGGACTTCACCATAGTGCTGGACACAAATTCCATGCTCGACTGCTACCGGGTTCTGGGAATCATAAATACGGGATTCAAGGTCGTCCCACGGACCATGCGCGACTTCATCACCAACCCGAAAACAAACGGTTACCGCAGCCTGCACGTGCGTATCCGCGGAGACAAAGTAAATTACCTGGTAAAAATCAGAAGTTCCGAAATGGACGACTGGGCCAATTTCGGCATGTTCAACCAGTGGCAGGAGGAACACCCCTTCAACGAAAATCACTGGGAGGAAGTCAGCACTCTGCTGGAAAGCGCAGCGCTGTACGCCGGCAATTCGGCAAGCAAAAGCGCTCTGCTGCACATTTCCGAAGAGGAAGAAATTTTCGCGTATTCTCCGGCCGGGGATGAATTCTATCTGCCCAAGGGCTCTACTGTTCTGGACTTCGCCTTCAAGGTTCATACAAGACTGGGCGAACGATGCAGCCATGCCATCGTGGACGGACGCAGGGTTTCACCGATACATGAAATCACCGAGGGCGCAACTGTCGAAATCATCCAGTCGGAAACGCCTCTCGATCCATCTCCGCATCTGGAATCATTCTGCCACAGCCACCGGGCCAAATCCCATGTCGCCCGTCTGATGAAAAAGAAACTGGCCGATTATGCAGCCGAGCTAGGCAGATCCATCATGGAACAGGCTAAGCAGCGCAACGGTATTCCACAGGATTTTCTGGAAAAACGTTTTCAGGAAGAAATTCTGGCTATTCTCAACGTTGAATCCCTGCACATGCTCTACTCTCTCATAGGACGGGGAAAACTGAAGTCCCAACTCGTAATCTACTACATTCTTGATCTCTATGAAGGCGAAAGGACCGCTGCCGTGGGAGAGAAAGAACTGCCGTACACATTGACCATGAACGAAGTGATCCCGGGAATTCACAAATTTTCAAACTGCTGTAACCCCTTCCCAGGAGAGCGCGGGCTGGTGGCGGCCCTGAGCGGCAGAGGAGTATCGCTGCACAGGGCCGGCTGCATGGAACTGGCTCGAAAAATGAGTGAAGGCGATGTAATATACAATGTAGAATGGGATACCGCCGCAGACTGGGGAAAAGACCTGCGGTTTAAAGTTGATGCGTCCGGATTTTCATGCCCTGCCCAATTGTTCGCAATCCTCGGAAAAATGGAAGGAGCAGGAAAAGTGGTAAATATTTCTTTTGTCGAAGATCAGGAATACTGCGAAATGGAAATCATATTCAACTCAATCACCCAATGCGGACGATTCGCCGAGAATATGGAAGGAATAAGACTGGCTGTGACGGACTTCTACAAGGTCAGATTGGGCGGCTGAGTCCAGAGCCCGGAAAGTTCCGGGTTGCAAGCGGCGGCTGGTACCGTTATACTGGAACAAATACGTTCATCCTGCCAACGGACCGCTAACCGATGAAACTCGTACACCCCGCCCTTATACGGCAGATCCCCGCCCTGCTCCAGACCTCATCGGCTCAAAAAAAGAAAAGCCGACTCTCCGGGCTGCGCGAAATTTTTTGCTACAGCCTTTGGCCACCCGAAACCAAAAGGCTCTTCCTGCTGAATGTCGGATTCGGCTTTCTCCTCCTGTTGATTCTTGAACTGATGCCCCTCTGCAAGCTGGGGCAAAACATGATCAATGAAAACCACGACTTCCTGATCGCCGAGTCCTTCAAGGAAAACGCCATCAAAGGCAGGGCTGCACATAAGGACATCAAGCTCCTGCTGCTGGACAGGACATTTTACGAAAGCAGCCCCGGCATGGGGTACTGGACACCGAAACTGCGACTTCTGGAAACGGTTGATTTCGCACTTGGCTGCGGAGCACGGGAAATACTCATCGATTGCAGAATGGACCGTCCGGTGCCGCTTGAAAAGGAAAACCTCCAGTTCATGTCCGCTTTCAGAAAGACACTTGAACTGGCACGCCAAAAAAACGCGGTCATAATCATCCCCCGGCTGGCCGGAGAACGGGGACTGGCATTAACTGAATTCTCAAAAAAATTCTGGAATCTTACCGAAGATTTCCCGGATGTAGTAAAAATAGGCGATGCCGGAATCATCCGCAATCCGGAGGACAAGCGCATCAGGCATCTGCGTTACTACCGGGCGGAAGACAAGGGTTCCGGAGATGAAATACTGCTTTCCGTTGCAATGCTTGCAGCCGTTTATGCCAACGGGACAAAGGAAGGAGATATCCACCGCGATCGGATCGTAAACAGTATCCGCGACATTGAAGCCGGCAAAACAGAGCGCCAAAGGGTTAAACTTTTCAAGGGTACGGACATTACTCTTTTCAGGCAGGAAAACGGCAGTGATGACATTGAGGCCAGACTCAAGTTCAGCCTGGCCCCGAAGGATATCTATCTGCGCAAGACAGGTGCAGTAAGTGCCGGACTGCTCAGCCACACAAGTTCCGCCACCGGCATCAGGTATGCCGACCCCGCATCTCTGGCGGGGAAGATCGTAATCATAGGCTCGGACTACGAGGAAATTGGCGACATGCACCTTACCCCTATCGGCCGCATGCCCGGAGTATATATTATCGCCAACGCCGTTAACATGTTTCTGAACGGGGATCAGGTTCATTCGGACGCAGTCATAAGCTATGTGATCAAGATACTGACCGTACTCCTCGTATCCTTAGGCGTTGCCCATCTTCCGGCCATTTTCGATCTCCTGCTGCTGGTGCTGGCATTTTTCATTTTTCATCCCTTAAGTATCTATCTTTTCATGAATTACGGACTTTTTTTCAATTTCCTGCTCCTGCTGGCGGGAATCAGTTTTTTTGACTACGTTAACAACGTCAGTGAATATCTGATTGAACGAGTGGCGACTCGGGAGAGAACATGAAAACGAGACTGCTGATTGCATTAATCTTATCCGCTTTCTGTATCGTCCTTACCGGCGAAGCATATGCAAAACCTGTCGTAGGTTACGTGCATGTGGACAGTTGGGACACTTCTCCGGCAGAAGCTTACGAACTGCACCGGGACGGAATGATAATAAGCTCACTCTATCAGGATATGCCTGTATACAATAACGATCTGCTGATACCCAAAAAACATGACTGCGTAATCATCGAATATATTTCACACGAATGTCCTAGAACGAGGGTGAACAGCTCCACGCGGGTCTATTGCCGTCAGCAGGATGATGAACCCGGGTTCTGGCAGAACGTCTATGACAAACTGAACATCTTTTCCCCAAGATACGATCTTGACGAAACCCAGGGAACAACATTGCGAAGCGGGGACACCCAAAAAGGGAAAGGGAATGAGGCGGAAAAAGAAAAAAACGCAAAACCCCGGAAACCGCATAATGAAAAATGGTAGACCGATCACCTCAATCACGGAGTAGAACTGCCTGATGAATGACGAAGATTCCACTTGCAAAGGACCGCAGCGATGAACTCTCCAGATAAAATACGATGTGTACTTATAGATGATGAACTACCCGCCATTGATGAACTGGCCTTTCTGCTTTCGGATTTCGACGATGTTGAGATAGTAGGCACTGCTACATCCGCCAGCTCGGGTATCGCTCTGGTGCAGGAAAAAACACCGGACCTTGTGTTTCTGGATATCCAGATGCCCGGAAAAAACGGTTTTCATGTTCTGCAGGAGATAATGGAAAATCCTGAACCGCCCCTGATAGTTTTTGCCACAGCCTATGATGAATACGCCCTGCGCGCCTTTGAGGAGAATGCGGTAGACTACATCTTGAAACCTCTTTCGGCCGAACGTCTGGGAAAAAGCATTGACCGGGCACGTTGCCTGATCAACGCCAACTGCGAGGAAAAGGTTGAACGCCCGGACATGGAATCCCTGCTCGACAGCATGGGAATCTGCAGGAAGGTGCTGCGCATTTCCGTGGAACACGGCGGCAGAATAATGCTTCTGGAACCGGATGATGTGATACTCTGCCGCATGGAGGACCGTAAAATCATGGTCCACACAGCCAAGGGAGTCTTTACCTGCCACGGCGACAAAACTCTGGACAAACTTGAGGAGCGTCTGGCAGGAGAACCTTTTTTCCGCACCAGCCGGGGAGAAATGGTCAACCTGTCACATGTGCGGGACTTTGCCCCGTGGTTCAACGGAAAATACGTACTGACCATGAAACATATCGGGGAAGAGGAAATCATAATCAGCAAGGGACGGGTAAAAGCCTTCCGGGAAAGGCTGGGGCTGGCATAACTACTCACGCAAACAAGAATAAACATGAACCCAGAAACACTGATCATAACACTTGCCGAAAGATTCGGCCTCATCATAGCAGGTTCGTTCCTGCTGCTGACCATCACCCCTTTTCACCGCATAGGTCTGGGAAAGCAGTACGGAAAAAGCAACCTGATCATCCAGATACTCATTTTCGGAGTATTCGGAATCCTCGGTACATATGGCGGAAACTTCGTCTTCCAGTCTGTGGCCAACCTGCGGGCCATGGCCGTCATTACCGGCGGACTTTTCGGAGGCCCTCTGGTCGGCCTCGGAGCAGGTCTTATCGCCGGTGGGCACCGTATCCTTATTGATTTCGGCGGATTCAGCGCCATCCCCTGCGGGCTGGCAACCATGCTGGAAGGACTGGCCGCCGGACTGATTTCTCTTAAACTTACTCACAGGATGGACTGGCGTGCCGCCGCCGGACTGGCCTTCATGGGCGAAATAATCCACATGGTGATGGTCCTCTACCTTTCGCACCCGTACGACGAGGCCATGAAACTGGTCAAACTCATCGCCATGCCCATGATAATTCTAAACACCTTCGGTGCTGCAATATTCGCGCAGGTCATTAACATGGTCTTTCGCTACGGCACCAAGCAGGACTCGGTAAAAGCCCAGCACGTTCTGGACGTCGCCAACCTGACAGTCAGTCACCTCCGTTCCGGGCTTACAATGGATTCGGCCCAGGAAACGGCCAAGATAATACACGCTCATCTGTCCGTTGCGGCGGTGGCAATTACAGACACGGTAAACGTCCTTGCCCATGTGGGAGCAGGTTCGGACCATCATCTGGCAGGCAGGGAAATAATGACCGAATCCACCCTCCGGGTCCTGTCCGAAGGGGAACCGATCTTCCTTGATTCCGGAAAAAAAATCGGCTGCAACCACAAAAGCTGCCCGTTCACCTCCGCCGCAGTGGTTCCGCTGCATAAAAGCGGACAGGTTATCGGGACCCTCAAGCTCTACGGTACGCGCAAGAACCAGCTCGACCTTCTCTCCTTTGAAATGGCAAAGGGGCTGGCCAATCTCTGCTCCACCCAGCTTGAGCTGGAAGAAATCCAGATCAAGGAACAGATGCTGGCCCATGCTGAAATACGCCGCCTGCAGGCCCAGATAAATCCGCACTTTCTCTTCAATTCCCTGAACACTGTCACGTCCTTCTGCCGGACAAACCCGGACCGGGCCCGCGAACTTCTGCAGGAACTGTCCCGCTACATGCGTAGAAACCTCGACAGCAGCAGAGGTTATGTTCCCCTGCATGAAGAGCTTGAACAACTGCGCAGCTATCTGGCTATTGAACAGGCCCGTTTCGGGGACCGCATCCGGGTGGATCTCAACGTTCAGGAAAGCTGCAGGGAATGGCCCATACCGCCGCTGATCATACAGCCGCTGGTCGAAAACAGCGTGAAACACGGAATCCTCGGCAAGGAAGAAGGCGGAACCGTATCAATCAGAATCCGCTGCGAAGAAAACGAAATGCACATCAACATATCTGATGACGGTGTCGGCATGGACAGCTCCCGTCTGGCACAGATTTATGAACGCCAGAAAATAGATTCACGAGGAAAAGGAATAGGTGTGCGCAACTGCATCCGCAGGCTGGAGCAGATATACGGCCCGCAGTATTCCATGGAGATAACAAGTGAGCCGGGCACAGGGACGGAAATATACTTCCGGGTTCCCAAGCTCAGGGAGGGAATTCAGATGCAGGAGGCTGCCACCTAATTAAAACGATGAGCTTTAACAAGTAGTTTTAATAACTGAAAAGGTACTGTAAGATAAGATTGATTAAATCTTAAAGTTAAACCTCTTCCGGAGAGTTCAGCCATGAGCAGATGCAGAAATTTTTGCCACACCCGTCTTCTGGATTCGTTCGCTGAACGTATCGATACACTGGCAGACACAGTTAATTCAGCATCGCCGTCCGGAATTCACCTGCTTTCCACCATCAGGACCATTTTTGCCATCAAAGGCCTCAGCAGACTGGTGATCAGAAATTTTTCCAGCGACTGGTATAACGCATCCTGCCACATAAGTGCCGGATCGGAATGCGCTGATGTTCTCGGCAAGGCCGTAGCCCTGAAGGACCGTCTTGTTTCCGCCCACGCAACCCTGTGCACGCTACCCTCTCCTTTTGCCAGATGGGCCGGGCGAAGATTGACCGGGCCGGTGCTGGACTGGAATGACCTTGTCGTGGACCTGTCCATTGCCTTCAGTCCGGAGATACAGAATTCCCTTTCGGAACTTGAGGAGGTTCTCTAGCCGTGACCAGGCTTCAGGAAACATCCGCCTACCTTCGCTACGAAAAGAACCTGCTGAAAAAATACCCCCAGGCCGAAAAGGACATCACCAAAGCAAAAAAGCAGATTCTCAGAAGACCTGACCGGGGGGTCGTCTACCGGGGGCTGAACACACTGGCGCTGCGCAAGGTAAGGGTAGCAATCTCCATGCTGCGCATCTCTGCCCGCAAGGGGTTGCGGCTGTTCTACTTCTACTCGGAAAAAAAGGACAAGGCCGTCCCGATCTACATCTTCAAGAAGGGACGTCCGCAGACCGAAGGTCAGGTGATGAAACTGTTCAGCAGGGCTGTTGATGAAGTCGTGGAAGAACTGAAAAGCCGCAACTGAAGCATTGTCACACATCGCAAGGTCATTTGAGACATCGAAAAAGTCAATTCAGACACAAAGTGTAGAACTTAATCCTTCCTCCATGTCAGAAGAGAGCATCTTTTTTAAAAGCTCAAAGGACGGAGGACCTTACAATGCTATTCTTCTTTGCCTGTGTTGCAGCCCTTATCGTGGGCTACATGATTTACGGTAAATTTGTGGACACGGTGTTCGCGCCGGACGAAAAGCAGACCACTCCCGCATACGCACTGCGTGACGATGTGGACTTCATGCCCATGCCCATGTGGAAACTCATGTTCATCCAGGTGCTGGATATTGCCGGAATCGGCCCCATCTTCGGCCCCATTCTCGGCGCTCTCTACGGCCCCGTGGCCCTGCTCTGGATAGTTTTCGGCTGTATCTTCGCCGGGGCTGTGCACGACTATTTCAGCGGCATGCTTTCCATCCGCAACAACGGAGCATCCGTTCCCGAACTTGTCGGTGAATACCTCGGCATGAGCGCCCGCCAGGTCATGCGCGTATTCGCCTTCGTCCTGCTCATGCTGGTCGGAGTCGTATTCGTCCTTTCACCCGCAAAGCTCTTGACTGAACTTACCGGAATCAACACCGGCATCCTCGTGGCCTGTATTTTCGGCTACTATTTCCTTGCAACCATCCTGCCCATCGATAAACTCATCGGCAAGCTCTACCCCCTGTTCGGAGTGCTTCTGCTGGTAATGACCATTTCGCTGGCAGTGGCCCTCATGTTCAGCGGGCATACCATTCTCCCCAACCTCGATTTCGCAGTAAATACCAGCCCCACCGGCAAACCCATATGGCCCCTGCTCTTCATCACCCTGTCCTGCGGCGCCATAAGCGGTTTCCACGCAACACAGTCCCCGCTCATGGCCCGCTGCGTGAAAAATGAAAAAGAAGGCCGCCCGGTATTCTACGGCGCAATGATCATCGAAGGTATCATCGGGCTTATCTGGTGTACTCTCGGACTTTCCTTCTACGATTCCCCCGAAGCGCTCAACTCCGTTATCGCTGCAGGTTCCCCCTCTGCGGTTGTTTCTCAGGTTGCCAACTCTCTGCTCGGCCCCATCGGCGGAGTATTCGCCATCATCGCAGTTGTAATCCTGCCCATCACCAGTGGTGATACCGCATTCCGCAGCACCAGACTCATAGTTGCAGAAACCTTCAAGATGGATCAGGGCCCCGCAATCAAGCGTCTGCTGATCGCCGTTCCCCTGTTCGTTCTCGGATACATCATCTCCACCCAGAACTTCTCCGCCATCTGGAGATACTTCGGATTCTCAAACCAGTGCCTGTCCATGCTGGTTCTCTGGACCTCTGCAGTATACCTCGCCCAGCGCGCAAAGCTGCACTGGATCGCATCCATCCCCGCAACCTTCATGACCGCTGTTGTAGTAACCTTCATCAGCCAGGCCAAGATCGGTTTCGGACTGGATATGAACATCTCCATCCTGATCGGTGTGGCAGCCGCAATTGCCGCCATGGTCGTCTTCCTCGTGAAGTTCGTGCAGCCCAAGGCTGCTCAGGAAATTCGCTAAAAGTCTTCCTCACGAAGAATCACATACCACACCCTGAAAAGCCCGTCTGCGCAAGCAGGCGGGCTTTGACTTTATTCTCCCCCGAAAACCGCTTCGACTCCGGAGACAATATCCAGCAGTTCCCCGGTGATGTTTCCCTGCCGCGTGGTGCGGAATTCGGACTCAAGCACATCAATGTGTTCAATGATGTTCTTCTCCGCAACCTGCATGGCTGCAAGACGCGAGCTGTTTTCAGCCGCGAGCGATTGCAGGATGGCTCCGTATACCGCGATATAGAGATGTTCATGAAACAGAGTCGAAAAAAGATCCTCTACCGGAACATTGACCATGGGCAGACAACGCCCTTCGGGCTTTGCCAACCTCCCGCCGTTCCTGCCCAGCGGCAGAACGTGATTTACCGCCACTCTTTCGCCTTCTCCGGAATGCAGATTACCTACCACGCTGAACCGGCTCATTCCGCGATTGTCCTTCCAGTCCTCCAGATCAAGCTCTATCTCTTCCACTACAGAATTAACGCCGCGCATGCTTCCGGGCACACGGAAGTTACGGTCCACCGCGATGCCGGAATCTTCCAGCACGCCCTTGACCCGTTCCCCGCAGGTCCAGCAGGAAACCTTCAGCCCTTCGCTGCCCAGTTTTTCAACCGTGCGCACGGTCCTCGCACCGGCCATTTCATTGAATTGACCGCACATGCCCTGATCGGACCCCATGCACAGGACCACAGCCGACCCGCCGTGCGGAACACGGGGCAGGATTCCGGCATTGCGGAAGAACACGGCCCAGCCCTGCTCCACCACATCGGCATACTCTCCCACGGACTCGGCGGCATCTTCGAAATGACGGATGTTTACCGCAGCCATGGCCTTCATGGTCTTGACCACCGAAAGCAGGTCCGATGTCGTGGATATCTTGCGTCTTACGGCCTCAAGCTGTTGCACCCAACTCCCTCCATGCGGCCACATGGGCGGCAACTGTCTTTTCCAGCTCGGTCCAGATACCGTCATCCGGTCCGGCCTGCGGAAGGACAGCCATGCCTTCGAAACTTTCGTTCATCCGCGCCAGCAGAAAGTCCTGAACTTCGGCAATACGCTCAAGCTCAATTTCATCCAGAAGACCGATGGAGACGGTGTAAAGTATGACCAGTTGTTCGGCGGCAGAAAGAGGCGAAAAGCGGCCCTGCTTGAAAAGCTCCCTCACCCGCAGACCGTGTTCGATCCGCTTACGGGTATCCGCGTCCAGCCGGGTGCCGAAACGGGCAAACGCCTCCAGTTCCTGAAACTGCGAATAGGTCAGCCGCAGGTCGCCGGAAACCTTGCGGTAGGCCGCAGGCTGAGCCCGGCCGCCCACGCGGGAAACGGACCGGCCCACATCTATGGCCGGAAGCATTCCCTTCTGAAACAGGACCGGGGAAAGATAAATCTGCCCGTCGGTTATGGAAATAAGGTTGGTCGGAATATAGGCCGAGATGTTCTGGGCTTCGGTTTCCACCACGGGCAGGGCGGTAAGAGTGCCACCTCCGTGTTCCGGCTTAAGCCTTGTGGACCGCTCCAGCAGCCTGGAGTGGATATAAAAGATATCACCGGGAAAGGCTTCACGTCCCGGCGGGCGGCGCAGAAGAAGGCTCAACTGCCGGTAGGCCTGCGCATGCCGGGTCAGATCATCGTAGACAATGAGCACATCCCGTCCGCGTTCCATAAAATATTCCGCCATGCTCGTTGCCGCGTAAGGAGCTATGTACTGCATTCCGGAAGGAGCGTCCCCCTCGACCACAACGGCAAAGGTATAGGCCATGGCCCCGCGGCTGCGCAGGGTGTCTATCACTCTGGCCACGGAAGTGCTGCGCTGGCCGATGGCGCAATAGACGCAGATTACATCCCGGTCCTGCTGATTGAGGATAATGTCCAGAGCGATGGAGGTCTTCCCGGTCTGCCTGTCGCCGAGGATCAGTTCCCGCTGTCCTCGGCCGATGGGAATCAGCGCGTCAACAACCTTGATGCCGCTGGCCATGGGAGTATCAACCGGGGCACGCATCAGAATCTGCGGGGCATCGGACTCCACGGCTCTGGTTTCAAATGTTTCCGGTTTGGCCCCTTCATCCAGAGGATTGCCCAGCGGATCGACAATACGTCCGAGAAGAGCATCCCCGACCGGCACACTGAGCACCTTTCCGGACGGAACCGCCTCGTCCCCGGCCCGAAGTTCCGTTCCTGCGCCCAGCAGGGCCACGCCGATGGAATCAGGCAACAGGTCCAGCGCCATTCCCGGTACACCGGTTCCGAGCATAATCAGTTCTTCCGAGCGCACCGACCCCAGCCCCTCAACACGGGCCACGCCGCGCGCCACCGAAATCACCCGCCCCACTTCACGCGATTCGGGGTTGTATTCCATGTTTTCACGGCCATTTTCATAAGCGTCGAACGCTTTTTCCATATTTTCAGAAAGAAAGCCCATAGATGCTCCCTATTCACCCAGACCGGCCCATATTTTCTGCTCAAGCTCGTTCACATAGGAAGAAAGATTCCATTCCCATTTGCGGTCCCCGGCAACAAGTTCAATACCCAGCCCCAGCTCCGGGACCTGCATGTAAACGAGGTTCCCTGCTCCCGGAAACAGCCCTTTCAGAACTCGGTCCAGCTTTTCCTGCTGTGCGGCGCTCTGCCCGAATCCGGTACGGACAACAATATCGCTGTTTCCGCAATCCACATCGCCGGCTTCATCAGCGATACGATTAAGGAATCCGGACAGGGCCATATCTTCAATATCGCTGTCGGCAAGGTCCCGGACCATGCGCGCGGCGGATTCAGCCAGTTCATGCGTCAACCGTTTGCGGAATTCAAGGGACACGGCCTCCTTTTCACGGTCGAGCGCGGCCAGCCACTCTCCGCGCAGGGTCTCGACCTCCTCGCTTGCGGATTCCATTATCTGCCGCCGCCAATTCTCGGCCTCGGCATGCACCTGCGCCATTGCTTCCGCAGTCTCCCTGTCCAGCTCCTCGCGCCGGGCGGCAAGGTCCGTAGCTGCTTTTTCAGCCTCGGCACGGGCTTTACGGGCCTGATCCATCTCCTCCGCCACCCGCTGCCTGCGTTCTTCCATGGCCCGAACCACCGGGCCGTACAGAAAAACACGCAGCAGAACCAGCAGAACAAAAAAATTCAGGACCTGCGCAAGGACCGTGAACCAGTCCAGAAGCATTATCAGCCCCCGGCCTTCTCAAGAAAATAGGACCAGAACGGGTTGGCGAAGAGCAGGATCATGGCCAGCACAAAGCAATAAATGGCCGTTGATTCCACCATGGCCATGCCCACGAACAGGAACTTCACAATGGTGTTGGTCTCGTCCGGCTGCTGGGCAATGGAACTGAGCGCCCGCGACAGGGCCATGCCCTCACCGATAGCGGGACCGATTGCCCCAATTCCCATGCAGAGTCCGGCCGCGATAATCGAACCGAAAGCAATCCAACCTAACGTCTCCATACTTTTCCCCCTTTTCGGGTTATGAATGCGCCTCAAGCCCGGCAGCGATGAATACCGCGGCCAGAACCGTGAAAATATAAGCCTGCACCACGCCGATCAGCAGACCGAGAAGTTGCATGATGACCGGGATGAACAGCGGCATGATGACCAGCAGGATGGCCCCCATCATGGTTCCGCTTAAAATATTGCCGAACAGCCTCACGGCAAGGGCGAAGGTGCGGCTGATCTCACCGATCACGTTGAACGGCAGCATGAACGGCGAGGGTTGAATATAACTTTTCAGATAATTGAGCAGTCCGTTCTCCCTTATGCCGTAGTACGGAACAGCTAAAAACACGATCAGACTGAGTGCCGTGGTGGTTGAAAGAGATCCTGTGGGCGGCTGAAAACCGGGAACAGCCGAAAGCAGATTTGAAGTCAGGATAAATATGAACAGGGTTCCAAGCAGCGGCAGAAACTCTTCCGGCTTCCGGGAAGTGGCATCCCGAATCTGGGCAAGAAGCCCGCCGACAAGCACTTCCAGCAGATTCTGTCGCACCGTGACCCGCGATGAAGACGATATCCTGCGCGTGACCTGCCACGCAAAACAGACCAGCAAAGCCATAACCAGCCATGTGAACACGATGGTCGCGTTCAGATTGAAATTCCCGAAGCGGAGGTAAACGATATGGTCGGGGCTTATTTCCATGACGGCCTCTTGAAAACAAAGAATTCATGGAATCCGGTGCAACTGGCGCGGGAAAGCATGAATGCCCGCATAAGGTAGAACCCCAGAAAAGACGCAATCCAGGCATAGCCTCCGAAAGCCATGACCTGCGCGAATCCCCACAGCGTGACAGCGTACCGGGCCAGATAGCTGGACCAGAAAAAGATGCGCGGTCTGGCACAGACGGGCAGCATGCGCAGAGTCAACCAGAGTCCGCCGAAATGAAAGGCCGCTATCAGCAGCCCTATTCCGAAAGCGGCAAAGGTTATCATCAGGCTACTCACCGGCTGCATCACTGTCTCCTTTCGAATCTGATTCCCTGATACATAATTCTTCCCGCTCCCGGATGATGCGATTCCTCTCCCTGTTCATCCATATTCCGGCAAGCACGCAGCCGAAAAACAATCCCGCGCCCAGCATGGTCAGTGTCCAGTTTATGGGCGAATTCCAGACATGATCAATCCATACGCCAAGGAGACAGCCGAGCACTGCAGGCAGGGCCACAAACCAGCCAACGGCCCCCATGGAGCCGAACGCGGTCCAGATGCCTACGGCACCCTGTTTTTCCGCCAGAATCCTGCGCCGTTCACTGCTCCCGACCCGGCAGCGGAATTCTTCGGATTTAGGTTTGCGCTGTCCCTGAGCGTGCATTACCTAGTCTCCACCTCAATGAGACCGCGCACAAAACCGGCCTCAAGTTTTGCCACAGCGCTCCGGGCGGATTTCTCGGCTTCGGACGCATCCGTCTGCATCCGCTCCACCTCAAGCTGCAATTCACCTAGTTCCCCGGCCACGGCCGCCCGCGCGGAAACCCGCACCAAATCTCCCTGCTTGACCAGCAGACCGCTGTCCACCGCAAGATGGACCGGCTTTCCATTCTCGAAATAGGTCAGTATTCCCGGAACCAGCGCCGAAGCGATATCGATATGCCGCGGCAGCAGGCAGAATCCGCCCCGGCTGCTCTCGGCCCTTATCCTGTCCACCCGGCGGTCCAGAAAGATTCCCGAAGGTAAAATAATCTTCAGCCTCATGAACCGACCTCCGTAATGGAACCTATCATATAAAAGTCCCTCTCGGACGCATCCGGAAATTCATCATTCAGAATGCGCTCACACCCTTCCACAGTATCTTCAAGGGAAACCACGCGCCCATCCATGCCCGTGAAATGCCGGGTGGTGTTGAACGGCTGGGTCATGAACCGCTCCAGTCTGCGGGCTCTGGAAACAATCAGCCGGTCCTCACGGGCCAGTTCCTCCAGCCCCAGCATGGCTATGATATCCTTGAGGTCTTCATACTGGGCCAGCGTGCGGCGCACCTCGCGCGCAACTTCGTAATGCCTGCGCCCGACAATATCAGGGGAAAGCATCATGGACCGGGATTCCAACGGGTCCACGGCAGGATAGAATCCTTCCCCGGCACGCTTGCGGGAAAGAACGATGGAAGAAGATAGGTGTGAAAAAGTGTGCGTGGCGGCAGGGTCGGTCAGGTCATCGGCCGGGACGTAGACCGCCTGAATGGAAGTGATGGCCCCGGAACGGCTTGAGGAAATGCGCTCCTGCAGTTCCGCAAGGTCCGAACCAAGTGTCGGCTGGTAGCCCATGCGGGAAGGCAACCGGCCCAGCAGTCCGGAAAGTTCCATCCCGGCCTGTATGAAACGGAAGATGTTGTCGATCAGCAGCAGCACGTCCTTGCCGCAGTCGTCACGGAAATACTCGGCAATTGTAAGCGCGGTGTGGCCGGTGCGGAAACGGGCACCCGGCGGCTCGTTCATCTGGCCGAAGACCATGACGGTATTATCCAGAACCCCGGCATCTCCCATCTCCCGGTACAGTTCCTCCCCTTCGCGACAGCGTTCCCCGATGCCGCAGAAGATGCTGATTCCGCTGTGGGCTCCGACCATGTTGTTTATCAGTTCGGTGATGAGCACAGTCTTGCCAACGCCTGCTCCGCCGAATAACCCGGCCTTGCCTCCTTTTTCAAGCGGCATCAGCAGGTCGATGACCTTGATACCGGTCATGAATATTTCCTCGGAAACAACCCTCCGGGAAAGTGCGATGGGGGGATTATGTATGGAACGCTGTTCGATGCCCTCGGACAGATCACGACCGTCCACGGGTTCACCGAAGACATTCAGTACCCGCCCCAGGAGTTCCTCGCCAACCGGAGCTGTCAGCGGCTCTCCTTCGGATACAACCGTATCTCCACGGGCCAGTCCACCGGTAGGGGTCATGGCTATGGCCCGGACAGTGTTCAAATCGAGATGATCCGCGACCTCAAGCACCACACGGCGGGCCGTCTGTGAATACATCACGGCCTGCAGAGGAGGCACGACTTCGGGAAAACGAACATCGACCACGCTGCCACGAACGGAAACGACCTCTCCGGCATATTTGCTGTCTGCTGAAACCACGGCACCAACCTCAAATTGAAAACAATCAGGCAATTGGAATCCTTATACCTCCTATAGAATACGGAAACGGCAGATGAAGTCCAGAATTTTTGAATTAAACGCATTTTTTCACCCTCTGAACAGCTCTGCGTAATATGACGGGGAAAACTGTAGTTTTTTTCTCCCACTCACCAATACCCTGCCTGCCAAACCGCCTATCCGGGTTGACAAGCACAAGGTAAAGAGTATCCCTATTTTTTTACGACAACATTTCCGGAGACAATTCATATGATTCTCAAAAATAAAAAGCAGATCGACCTTATGCGCGAAGCCGGCCTCATGCTGCACCGGGTGCACATGCTTGCAGCCGGTATGGTTGAAGCAGGGGTCACCACACATGACATCAATGCCGAAGTTGAAAAATTCATAGCCCTTAACAATGCCATTCCGCTGTTCAAGGGTGTTCCAGGCAAGGTTCCTTTTCCGGCAGCCTGCTGCATGTCCGTAAACGAGGAAATCGTGCACGGCTTCCCTTCGGGGCGCAAACTGGAAAACGGTGACATCCTGAGCATAGACATCGGCGTAAAACTCAACGGCTGGTGCTCGGACTGCGCCTGCACCCACGCCGTAGGCTCCGTTGATGAAGAAAAAGTGCACCTCATGGACGTGACCGAAGAATGCCTGCGTATGGCCATCCGCGAAATCAAACCGGGTGTAAAGTGGAGCAAGATTGCCAAGAAAATGGCCACATACGCACGCAACGAAGGTTTTTCCGTTGTTGAAAATCTCGTCGGACACGGTATCGGGGAAGAACTCTGGGAAGATCCGCAGGTTCCCAACTACAACAGCAGGGTACTTAGGGATTTCAAGCTTAAACAGGGGCTTGTCATTGCTGTGGAACCGATGATCAATGCCGGGGTCAAAAACACGGAAACACTGGCCGATCACTGGACAGTTGTAACCAAGGACCGCAAACCCTCCGCCCATTTCGAACATACAATCGCCGTTACCGCTTCCGGAGCGCAGGTGCTTACCTGCGGACCGAACGGAGAAGGCTGGGCCATGTAGCCTGATCATGAGCATACCCTGCGAGACAAATCCGGCAGCCATGCCGGACAGCCCGCGCACCCCGCTTGATGTTCTCAGGCAGACATACGGTTACGAGTATTTCAAGGGAATTCAGGAACAGGTTGTAGATCGCGTCATGGGCGGCGGCAATGCCGTGGTGTTCATGCCCACCGGGGGCGGGAAATCGGCCTGCTACCAGATTCCCGCCATTCTGCGCAAGGGAGTCGGGATTGTCATATCCCCGCTCATAGCACTCATGCGCGACCAGGTTGCCGCCCTGCGGCAGATGGGGGTGCGTGCGGCCTGCCTGAATTCCACTGTGCAGCCTTCCGAGGCAAACCATATCATCCACGAATTATACGCCGGTGATATGGACCTGCTTTACGTGGCCCCGGAGCGGCTGGCCCAGCCCGGATTCATGGACATGCTTTCGGGGTTGGCCGTAGCGCTCATCGCCATCGACGAGGCGCATTGCGTATCCCAGTGGGGCCACGATTTCCGGCCGGATTACCTGAGGCTTTCCGAATTTGCCGAGCGGTTTCCTCAGGTTCCCAGACTTGCGCTGACCGCCACGGCTGACGGTCCCACCCGCAAGGAAATCCTGCACCGGCTTGGATTCAGCCGGGAAGATATCTTCGCCACCGGCTTCGACCGGCCCAACATCCGCTACACGGTAGTCCCCAAGGACCGCGAAAAGCGCCAGTTGCTGGACTTCATTAAACACGAGCACTTTGCCGAATGCGGTATCGTCTACCGCATGAGCAGGAAAAAAGTTGAAACCACCGCCGAATGGCTGTGCAAAAACGGGATTAACGCCCTGCCCTACCACGCAGGGCTGGACGCAGCCACCCGCGAGGCCAACCAGGCCAGATTCATGGCTGAGGACGGTCTGGTAATGGTGGCGACCATTGCCTTCGGCATGGGGATCGACAAGCCGGACGTGCGCTACGTGGCGCATCTGGACCTTCCGAAGACCATCGAAGCATATTATCAGGAGACCGGCCGAGCAGGCAGGGACGGACTTCCGGCCGAGGCATGGATGGCTGTCGGCATTCAGGATATCGGGGCGCTCAAACGCATGATCATGTCCGGGAACGCTCCTGACGAGCGCAAAAGGCTTGAACTGCGCAAACTTAACGCCCTGCTGGCCTATTGCGAATCACCAGGATGCCTGCGCAGATCCCTGCTTTCGTATTTCGGCGAGGAACTGAAAGAACCTTGCGGCAACTGCTTCACCTGCATCAATCCCCCCTCCACTTTCGATGGAACTGTTGCAGCCCAGAAGGCCCTGTCCAACGTCTACCGGACCGGCGAAATGTTCGGCGCCAACTATCTGGTGGACATCCTTACCGGCAGGGAAAATAAACGTATTTCCGACTTCAGGCACAATGAACTCTCGACCTACGGCATAGGCGGAGAGTTCACGGCTGACGAATGGCTTTCCATACACCGGCAGTTGGTCTCGCAGGGTCTTCTTGATGTTGATATGGAAGGCTACGGTTCGCTGAAGCTGAACGGTGGAAGCTGGCAGGTACTGCGCAAGGAGCGCACAGTGGCGTTCCGCAAGGATCCGGTACTGGCAAAATCACAGAGACCGCGCCGGGAACGCAAGCTGGTCATGGGAGATGAGAACTGTCCTTCCCTGACTTCACCGGACGCACAGGAACTTCTTGATTCACTGCGCGGGCTGCGGAATACACTGGCAAAGGAACAGCAGGTCCCGGCATATGCAATTTTTCCGGACAAGACGCTGCTTGAACTCGCCTGCTACCGTCCGCAGTCAACCGGGGAACTGTACGCAGTCAGCGGGCTTGGCGACCAGAAAATATTCCGTTACGGAACGGCGATCATAGATGTGCTGATCGACCATCAGGGAAAACACGGCAGACCGGACGATCTCTTCCCCATTCCTGACGACAAAATCAAGACCCCACCGCAGAAACTGTCCAGCAACGCTCCCTCTGCCGTTTCGGCTTCGGCTCTGGAAACACTGGCTCTTTTCGAAGACCTGCAGGACATTGAAAAAGTAGCCGAAACAAGGGGAGTCAAGACAACCACGATATACTCCCATCTGACTTCCTGTGTGCAGGCCGGAAAACTGGAATTGACCGATGTTCTGGATTACGAGCCGGACGAGATAGAATGTATTCTGGATACACTTCATTTTTTCAAGGAAGAGGGACTTCTTCAGTTGAGCCCTGTCCATAACGCGCTTTTCGGCAACTACTCATTTGAAACACTGCGCCTGATAAGGGCAGGAATGAACTGACCCTTATGCTACCAGCCGAACGATAAACCGCCCCTGCAGAATTACTCTATTCTATAGACCGGCGAGGTGTTCTTTCCGGGGTGAATCCTGCCCTGACGGACCAGCTTACGCACGAATTCGTCGGTTGCCCGCACAATATCACTGTCACCGCGCACCAGCGGACGGTCGTCTCCCCATGAATCGAGCAAATCCGGGTCCTTGACTGTGAGATGCACGACAGAGGAAAAAAAGCGCCGCAAATTGATCAGCAGGGAAAACACCTCCTGATCACGCGAAAGGTCCAGTTCCTCCATTGACTCAAAGGTAACCTCAAAGGCTTCCTGCATACGCGGATCAAAAGTCAGATCATCGTTCCAGAGATAGCGGGTGTTCAGTTTCTGAATATCGTGGGCCAGAAAATTGGCATAAGTGCGCGCCGTACCCACATGAACATTATAAAGACCATCCAGAGCATCCCCGAAGCAGATGTTAAGATATTCCACCAACTCCTTGAAATATACACCTCCGCCCTTTTCAACCAGATCAAAGGAATAAGGTATATCCTTATTCTCCGGGGTAGACAGCAGAGCTAGCATGGTCATTATCTCTTCGATTGTTCCGGGTCCTCCGGGATGAACCTTGCCGCGATGAGAAGCCCTGATGAAAGCTTCCATGCGCTCTTCAATAGTGGGAAATGTTAGCAGTCTGGTAACAAGTTCGTTCGGGGCTTCTGCCGCAAGAATCTGCTTTTCCGAAAAACCGATGAAATCGCGACGTCCGAACCGCTCATACGTACACTGTTTGCCGTAGGCAACCTGTGCTCCCTTGAACGGGGCTTTCATGATCCCGACACCGCAACCGGTTATGTTTTCCATATCCGGCACGAACAGCGCGGTCCAGTATCCGAGCTCCTTTGCGAAGCTGTATTCATCATGGGGGACACGATGTCCGCCCCATGTGAACATGACCAATCCGCGTTCACCTCTATACATCAATCCCGAATGTTCCACGAATTTCTTGACGTATGAGGAAGGACAGATTCCATTTGTTTCCGGGATTTCGGGAGCGAAAATCACATCGCGTATAACGGAGGACACGTGCTCCACCGACTGCCAGATGACATTGCGGCCATCATAAAGGCAATCCATAGGTACACGACTGCACTTCAGGGATAAAGAACCGTTGGTCTGAGCGAGTTCAATTTGCATATCAGAGAATTTATCCCTGATTTCGCGAGTATGGTGCACATCGTTCTTATGAACATTTATAAGCGCACCCACAATTTCGACCATCCTGTTTTCAGGAGCGGCCAGCCCGGCAGCAAGCGTATCAATTTCCTCCTGTTCAGGAGTCCGACAAAAAGCAACGTGAGGAATAATGGGAATTTTAAGATCTGTTTTCATAATACGTAATGTGTAGGGGAAAATTAGAATTCAATAGGGTGAGTAAAGACTATCTCAATTCAACTCAGTCCCGGAAAAGCAGACTTTGTTGCGTCCGCTCTTTTTGGCCCGGTAGAGCATATCATCGGCGATTGATATCATCTCATTCAAGGATGCAGCCTGAGTACCGCACAACCCGATGCTTATGGTTATGCTTATCTCTTTCTTACCGACATAAATAGGCGACTGTCCTATCTCTTCGCGGATGAGATCAAAAACGCCCTGAACCTCGCAGAGATTTATATCTGCGCACAGAATGCAGAATTCTTCACCGCCGTATCGGCATACTATATCCGATTTTCGAAAACGCTTGGCAAGGGAACGGGCAACCTTCTGGATTACTTCATCACCGACATCATGGCCGAAAGAATCGTTACAGCGTTTGAAATGGTCAATATCGATCATTGCCAAAACCATATCGGAACCGGAACGTTTCTGCTGCGCAAAAAGCTTTTCCCCATACTGGAAAAAGGAACGCCTGTTATAGATGCCGGTGAGGTAATCCCTATCGGATAGGGTCTTGATCATGCTTATGTATTCGGCATTCTCAATGTTATGGGTCACTCGGCAGTAAAATTCTTCTGTGAGAAAAGGCTTGTGGATATAGTCATTTGCTCCGGCCTTAAGGAAATAGGCGGAAGTCGTAGCCCCGCCGACACCGGAAAGGCCGATTATAGGCAATCTGGACTTCGAATAATTACGCCGCAGTTCCTTCACGAGGGTGAGTCCATCCATGCCGGGCATGTAATGGTCTACAATGACAAGGCTGATGTTATCATCATTCTGTATAATTTGGAGCGCTTCAAACCCGTCTTTGGCCTCCACAACCTTAAAATTCCAGACTTCAAGCAGACTGCGGCAGAGATTTCTGCTGGTGCTGGAATCATCGACAACCAGCACTTTTGTTGAAATATTTTTGCGCAACCGGTCCACAAGATTGACGACATGGTCTATGTTTCCAAGGTTATCCTTAGGGACATAATCCACTATACGCTTGGCCCACATGATATCACGAAGGTCATCGCTCATCTCTCCGGTAAAAACTATGGAGGGAATGTGATGAGAGACAACGAGATCGACAATTTCACCATTCGGAGCATCAGGCAGGTTAAGATCAAGCAGGGCAGCAAAAAACTCGCACCGGGCAACCTCAAGATACTTTTCTGCTTCTGCATAACTGGCAAACACTACAGACTCAATATCCAGAGTATCCTGTACCCTTCTTTTGAGAATCCCGGAAAATGTAAGACTGTCCTCAACAATAAGAACTTTCAGCGGCTGCACAAGGCAATCTGTTATCTTTTCAATCATATATATAACTAAAACGCCCGTGTGGGCTCTTTTTTATACTAATTTTCTATCAGAAAAGAGCTTATACTACTTTATCAAGCATCAGTACAAGGTTAAAATTTATATAGATAGTGACAGGCATGAACGTATATGAAAACGCAAATCAGTTTCACATGAAGTTAAATTTTTAATCCTTATATTAATGGGTTGTCAACTGCCCCCCATGCTCCAAACGCCGAAAAGCCCGCACAACTTTCGTAGTGCGGGCTTTTGCAGAAACAAAAAAGTCCTTGCGACGACCTACTTTCCCACCAGCTACCTGGCAGTATCATCGGCGAAGGAGGGCTTAACTTCCGAGTTCGGAATGGGGTCGGGTGTGGCCCCTCCTCAATGGTCGCAAGGACAAATATGTTGATCCGTAAGGATCGAAATATATGTCGAATAGAGAACCTACTTCCTTAATTTTGCGTAGTGTGCGTCAGATGTGGATTTTTCGATTCGAGACCGGATGCGAAGTGTATCCTTAATACACGAGCAGTCGATCTTGAATTTAAAAATTCGCAGATGGCGTGCAATACGCGAAATTAAAGTTATAGGGAAGAGAAGAAAGATAAGTCGCACGATTTATTAGTACCGGTCAGCTGAATGTGTCACCACACTTACACTTCCGGCCTATCAACCAGGTGGTCTACCTGGAATCTTCAGATGCGTTAAGCATAGGGAGAACTAATCTCAAGGCAGGCTTCCCGCTTAGATGCTTTCAGCGGTTATCCCTTCCGAACTTAGCTACCCTGCAATGCCGCTGGCGCGACAACAGGAACACCATAGGTTCGTCCACCCCGGTCCTCTCGTACTAGGGACAGACCCTTTTCAATTCTCCTACGCCCACGGTAGATAGGGACCAAACTGTCTCACGACGTTTTAAACCCAGCTCGCGTACCACTTTAATCGGCGAACAGCCGAACCCTTGGGACCTGCTTCAGCCCCAGGATGTGATGAGCCGACATCGAGGTGCCAAACCGCATCGTCGATGTGAACTCTTGGATGCGATCAGCCTGTTATCCCCGGCGTACCTTTTATCCTATGAGCGATGGCCCTTCCATGCGGGACCACCGGATCACTAAGACCAACTTTCGTTCCTGCTCGACATGTCTGTCTTACAGTCAAGCTCCCTTATGCCTTTGCACTCGACGGCTGGTTTCCAATCAGCCTGAGGGAACCTTTGCAAGCCTCCGTTACTCTTTGGGAGGCGACCGCCCCAGTCAAACTACCCACCAGACACTGTCTCCAAGCCGGATAACGGCGTTGGATTAGAATTCAAGAATATCAAGGGTGGTATTTCAAGGATGGCTCCACAGACACTGGCGTGCCCGCTTCAAAGCCTCCCACCTATCCTACACATGATAGCCCTAAACCCAATGTCAAGCTATAGTAAAGGTGCACAGGGTCTTTCCGTCTTACCGCGGGTAACCGGCATTTTCACCGGTAATTCAATTTCACTGAGTCTCTGGTTGAGACAGTGGGGAGATCGTTACGCCATTCGTGCAGGTCGGAACTTACCCGACAAGGAATTTCGCTACCTTAGGACCGTTATAGTTACGGCCGCCGTTTACTGGGGCTTCGATTCGGAGCTTCGAACAAGTCTAACACCTCCTCTTAACCTTCCAGCACCGGGCAGGCGTCAGTCCCTATACATCGTCTTACGACTTAGCAGAGACCTATGT